>JAFSZE010000139.1 GCA_017455745.1 Desulfovibrionaceae bacterium
CATTCAGGTGGGTGCCAATCCAAATCGAGAAAGCCTCATAAAATCGACATTTTAGATTATATGTAGAAACTTTTTATGCATTTTCTGGTCGGCAAAGGCGCAGAAAATCAACCTCCTTTTGCCCCCACCTGAATGGTTACACTCCAATATATATAAAATTGAAAATCATTTTTATTTTATGCGATAAATTTCTTAATTTTTGTAGGGATATGGAAGAATAGGATAATTCTATAAGGTAATCAATCCCAACCAAACGCAAAAGATATTTATAATTGAGCATTTACGGCCAAAAATAGCAAGATATTTTTAATAACTGAAAACGAATTTCAAATAAAACTATATATATCTTATCTTTCCCTTGCAACAAAATAAATTTCTTGCAAAAATTTTATTTTTAACTTATAAATTTGCAAACTGCCACTGCTTAAAGGCTTCCAACCTCAAAAGTTACTTTCAAGGAGCCTACTCTAATTTTTGCATTAGGCGAGGTAAAATATGGCAAGACTAACAATGGAACATATCGAGTACGAGCTCAATGTCCCCAAACGCGGAGCTGATGGGGAAAAAATGTTCTTTGTGCAAATCGACAAAGACAAATGTGTGGGCTGCGACACCTGCCAACAATACTGTCCAACAGGCGCCATTTATGGCAATGTCGGTGAACCGCATCAACTTCTCCATCCGGAAATGTGCATTCACTGTGGCCAATGTCTCGTGCATTGCCCAGAATTTGCCATCCGCGAAATGCAGACTTGGGTACCAGAATTAAAACAAAAGCTTGCCGATCCTAATGTAAAATGCATAGCCATGCCGGCTCCAGCTGTCCGCTATGCCTTGGGTGAAGCCTTTGGTTTAGCCCCTGGCACAGTTACCACAGGCAAAATGCTCTCGGCCTTAAAAGAATTGGGCTTTGCTCACTGCTGGGATACAGAGTTCGCTGCTGACGTCACAATTTGGGAAGAAGCTTCTGAATTCGTCTATCGTTTGACCCACAACGACAATCTGCCCCAATTTACCTCCTGCTGTCCAGGCTGGCAGAGTTATGCTGAACATTTCTATCCCGACCTCTTACCACACTTTTCAAGCTGCAAATCGCCCATCGGTATGAACGGTCGTATGGCCAAAACCTATGGCGCGGAGCGGGCCAAATACGATAAAAAACAAATTTATACTGTCTCCATCATGCCTTGCGTAGCCAAAAAGTATGAAGGCCTACGTCCAGAATATGAGCTTGATGGTCTGCGCGACATTGATGCAACCATCAATACTCGCGAGCTAGCCTACATGATTCGCCAAGCCGGCATCGATTTTAATAATCTGCCTGATGGTCGTCGTGACAGCTTAATGGGCGAATCAACAGGCGGTGCCACCATCTTTGGTGTCACCGGTGGCGTTATGGAAGCAGCCTTGCGCTTTGCCTATCAGGCCGTGACCAAAAACCGTCCCGGCAATTGGGACTTTAAACAAGTTCGCGGATTGAAAGGCTTTAAAGAGTACACCTTGACTCTAAACGGTATGCAACTCCGCTTCGCTGTAGTCCATGGTGCTCGTCGCTTTGCCCCGGTCTTGGAAGAGGTTCGTCAAGGCAAAAGCCCCTATCATTTCATTGAATTTATGGCTTGTCCTGGCGGATGCGTCTGCGGTGGCGGACAACCTTTGATGCCCTCACTCTTGCAATATGCTGACCGCAAAGCCACACACATCTTTGCATCTCTACGCAAACGTCTGAAAGAAGCTGAACAAGCTTAAGGAGAATTGCCATGGGCATTTTAGCAACCACACGCCGCACTTTTCTTAAAGGTGCCTGCATTCTTTCAGGTGGCCTTTTGCTTGGAGTACGCTTAACCGGCAAAGCCTACGCTGCCATCATGGACATCAAAGATACCATGAAACAACGTATCGCCAATGTTTATGCTACTGACGCTCGCTTTGCTAAAAAAGCTAGCCAAGACAACAAACAGGTACAGAAATTGTATGCCGATCTGTACAAAGAGCCTTTGAGCGAAATTGCTCACCACAATCTTCATACCAAATGGTATAATCGCTCAGCTGCCATCCACACCTTACGTAAAGAAGGCCAATACCCCAACCCACGCTTTAAAGAATTTCAGAAAGATCCATATCCCTACGAGATGTAAATTGATCTAGCGCTTAAATATTAAGTTTTAAAGATACAAGATAAAAAATAGATTTTGCTTTAGCCAGTCCTACAAGCTGGCATTTCTGACATCAAAATATATTTTGCGATGGAAGATCGTAATTTAAGCAAACACTCATAACAAGACAATATGTTCCATTTTGTTATGGTGCATATTGTCTTTTTTTTTCAAGGAGCAAGCAATGGAAAATCGTGTAGCTATTATTGCCATTTTAGTCACTGAAAAGGATAGCGTTTCAACAATCAATGATCTTTTGCATGAGTATGCAGACTATATCATTGGTCGTTTAGGTCTGCCTTATCGCCAAAAACAGGTCAACATCATTAGTGTAGTCTTAGATGCACCTCAAGATAAAGTTAGCGCTTTGGCTGGCAAAATAGGCAAACTCCCAGGTGTGACTGCGCAAACAATTTTTTCTAAATAAAACCTATGCCAGATCACACCTCGGCTCATCTTCTAGATAAGCTCGTTAAGCATAATCGTCTAAAAAGTAGTGAATGGGCCTCACTTATTGAAAATGAAGCAGATCTCTATGATTTAGCTAGGAAAATGGCCCAAGAGATAGCTCTACAAAACTTTGAGCGAAAAATTTTCTACCGTGGTATCATTGAATTCACCAACTTCTGCCAAAACGATTGTCTTTATTGTGGCCTACGCAAATCAAATCATGACCTTAAACGCTACCGCTTAACCAAAGATGAAATCATTGAGTGCGGCAAACTAGGCTATGAGTTTGGTATCAAAACGTTTGTTTTGCAGGGCGGCGAGGATTTGGGCTTTAGTGATGACAAATTGATTGAGGTAATTCTAGATCTTAAATCTATCTTCGACGACGTACAAATCACACTATCGGTCGGTGAACGTTCTTTTTATACCTACCAACGCTTCTTTGAGGCTGGAGCTAGACGCTACCTTTTGCGCCATGAAACAGCCGACTTCACCCACTACGCCAAACTCCATCCAGAAGCACAACCTTTCTGGCACAGAATTACCTGTCTTTACAACCTAAAAAAGATTGGTTTTCAGACTGGCTGCGGCATGATGATCGGATCCCCCAATCAAACCACATCGTCTCTGGTGCAAGATCTCTGCTTCATCCAAGACTTTAAGCCGGAAATGCTAGGTATGGGGCCCTTTTTACCTCACCACTCAACCCCTTTTAAAACTCAACCTAGCGGATCAGCTAGACAAACGCTCTACATTCTCGCCCTAGTACGCTTAATGGCGCCAAAAATCCTTCTTCCGGCCACAACAGCGCTAAAAACTCTTCTCCCCAATGGCTATGCTGAAGGCATTTTGAGCGGGTGCAACGTGATTATGCCCAATATAAGCCCAGATTGGGCCAAACCCAACTACGAACTCTACAATGGCAAGCTTGTGAATGATCTGGCGCAAAGTATCAGCAAAATTAGGGCTGAATTGAAAACCATTAACTACCAATTGGTCAGCGCTAAAGGTGATTTTCAAGGCTAAATTAAAAATAAACTTTGACCAAAATGCGCTAGTAAATCTACCAACCAAAACTATCTACTAAAATTATTAGATTCATAGCACCAAATAGACCTAAAAATAGTGAATAAAAATAATGATTCATTGATTTATTGTTTGATTTTGGTTTTGTTTAGTTTTGTTTGAAAAACAAATAAAGTTATACCGTCTTGATCTGTTATTAAACCTCATCTGCACATAACTTGTTAATTACATCTAAAATTTAGAGTCAAAAGTGACCAATATGTTGCTGTACCAAGATATCATCCCAAAATATCAGCTCAAAATCTTATACCTAAATTATATCTCTAAAAATTTTTAGTAATTCTCGGAGGCTGACAGGCAAATCCAGACAACTTCTGGATTTTCTGCCCGAACATCTATGAGCTTAAATTCAACACCATCCAGCGAACGCACCCATATTGCTTTTTTTGGCCTGCGCAATGCCGGCAAATCAGCTCTAGTTAACGCCATTGCCAGCCAAAATCTCTCGATTGTCTCAGAAATTCCAGGCACAACCACAGATCCTGTGCAAAAGGCCATGGAAATTTTGCCCTTAGGTCCGGTACTCTTAATCGATACACCAGGCTTAGATGATGATGGAGAGCTAGGAAAACTTAGGGTTGAAAAGGCCAGGGATACCTTAAGTCACACAGATATTGCCGTTATTGTGCGTGCAGTTGATTCTACGTTAAATGAATTCCAAGAAAAACTGATCAATGATCTTGTTCTTGAACTTAAAGCTAAAGATATTCCTTACATTAATGTTAGAACAAAAAGCGATCTTTTAGAAACGAATGCTTTATCTGATACTTTTAACGATGAGAAAAACGATAATCTAAATATTTTGGTTAGCGCTAAGTTAGGGACAAACATCACCCAATTAAAGAATACCTTAGCCACAATTCTTCAAGAGCACGAAAAACAAAAACCTCTTGTACGCGATCTAATTCCCAATAATGGCTTTGTTGTGCTAGTTATTCCCATTGATTCTGCAGCACCAAAAGGCCGAATTATTCTGCCTCAACAGCAGGTACTACGTGATTTATTAGAAGCTCATGCCCTGACTATGGTTGTGGATTTGGCTGAATTACAACAGGTATTCCAAATTAAGAAGCCTGACTTAGTCATAACAGATAGCCAAATTTTCGCTGAAGTCGATAAAATAACGCCATCCAATATCCATCTAACTTCTTTTTCCATTCTCATGGCCCGTTATAAAATTGAAGCGTAAAATCCACATGCTTGTATGTGGGATATAAGCTTCAAATAAGTAAGCATGTTGAGAAATTAGCATGTGATCGTTTTAAAACGATCCGAACTACTACCTGAATTGCTTGAAACTCCTAAAGACAACATAACTACAACGTAATGAGAAATCATAAGCGTGAATGTGACGAAAGTAGAAAAAATATGTTGTATGGTATAAGGTTAAATCCTAAGTGCTATTAAAAAATGGACAACGAGCAGCCAAGCTACTTTTATGTAGAAGGTTCAACGACTATTCCTCCTGAGGGAAGTACACGGAAAGTTCCGTGGAAGTGGGTAGGCCCTAACTATTACTATAGAAGGGATAAGACATAGTCTGTGCTTAACGGAAACGTTAAGAAGTTCGTAAGAGAACTGGCATGATCTAACGAATCATGTTGAACGAGCTTGAACACGGTTTTGACTTGTGGGGTTTAAAGGAATTTTATTTCCGCATACATTTTTCTTGACATCTCCTTTTTTTAAAATGCAATTAATTTAAATATTACAAAAAAGGAGGTGAGAATGTTTGTACTATACATATTCATGTGTAATTCACGGTTTAGATAAAAAATATTTTGTAGTATTAAGACGATTATCTAAATTTAGTAGTAAGATTTATAATGCAGGTCTTTATAATATAAATCAGAATTTTAAACAATGTAACGCATATTTAGCATATTCAGATAACGATAAGTTAGTTAAGAACAATATTAATTATAAAATGCTTCAGACAAATTGTTCTCAACAAACTTTAAAAAGATTAGATGCTGCATTTAAATCATACTTTGAACTACTAGATAAGAAAAAATCTGGAAATTATGAAAAGGTCGTTAAATCTCCTAGCTACAATAAATTAGAATCATATCCTATAATAATTGCAGGCCAGTATATAAAAAGACAAGTAAAAAATATAAATAATGGATATTTCCGTGTGCCATTAAGCAAAGAATATGAAAATAAATTTGGAAAAATAAATATTTATATTAAATGGCCTAAAATTAATGGATTGGATTTAAACGACCTTAAAGAAGTTCAGATTTTTTGGACAGGATGTTGTTTCAAAGCAAATTTTGTTTTAACACAACATGTTAAAATAGTTAGTCTTAATTCGAATGACTGTTTAGCAATTAATTTTGCTGTAAATAATTTGGCTACATGTGTTCCAACTGTTTGGACTCCATTTATTATAGATGGACGTGGTGTTAAAAGCATTAATCAAGGTTGGAATAAACATAAAGCTGAATTACAAAGTAAATTACCAAATGGTCAACAAACTTATATACAAATATGCAGAATTACACAAAATATCAATAATTGCATTAATAATTATATTAAAAAAACCGCTAAAATGATTACAGATTTTTGTCTTAATCATAAAATTGGAAATGTAGTTTTAGGTTGCAATACAAATTTTAAATTAGAAAGATTATGTAAAGTTATAATCAAATTTTTCAAACACTTCCAATTTGTAAATTAAGAGATCTGATTAATTTTAATTGTAAAAAATACGGAATTAATTGTATTATCCAAGAAGAATCGTATACTTCGAAAACAAATTTTTTGGATAATGATAACATTCCTACTTATGATTCTAAAAATAAAACAAAATATTATTTTAGTGGTAAAAGAATTTGTAGATGTTTATATACTTCTACAAATAATATAATTATCAATGCAGATGTTAATGGCGCAGCAAATATTTAAAAAAAATGTATGCAGAATGGTCAATTAAAAAATATTAATTTGGCCTGACTCTAGTAGTGGTGTGTCTATTTACGCCCAAGCGGATTAATGTAATTTAAAATACTTTGATCATGCTTAATGGAATAAAATTCCTTATTAGAGACTGTAGAAATACTAAAACTCTAATTTAAACCCCACGGGCTTGCCTGTGGGAAAGTCAGAAAGGCTATTTCAAGGAAGCTTTGAAGGGCTTAAACGCTGTGCAAAATTTGCACAGCCAGTCCAAAATCCTTATGGCTGAAGGTTGTACCCACCATAGACAGTGCGACGATATTGGTACAGTCAAAATACCGCGCTGGCTTAAACAAACAACCAAATTGGATTTGAATTTTGCTACATCCTCTGGGCGTGAGTTTCCCAAAGACTTAAGTCAGTATGATCTGGTCGTTTTCTGTGGCGGTTGTATGCTAAACTCCCGCGAAATGCAGTCAAGAGTCCAAACAGCTCTTGATGCAGGTGTACCTATTACCAACTACGGCTTATTGATCGCCAAAATGCGTGGAATTTTGGAACGCTCCACCGAAATTTTCAATCTCACGCTTTAGATGCCTTGGATGGCAAAGAAACGATTTAGGAGTTTGACAGATGCTTAAGCTAGCCGTCTACGGGAAAGGTGGCATTGGTAAATCAACCATCACCACCAATTTGGCTGTAGCCTTAGCGGAAGCTGGCTGCAAAGTCATGCAGATCGGCTGCGACCCCAAGGCCGACTCCACCCTAGCCTTGCATCAAGACCATGATCTTCAACCACTCTTAGAGCTCATCAAAGACAATAGCAAAAAAAAATTAACTGACATTGTCTTTCAGGGTGAAGCTGGCGTCTATTGCGTTGAGACTGGCGGCCCTATGCCTGGACTAGGCTGTGCCGGACGTGGCATAGGTCTTGTTTTGGAATATTTGCGCCAAAACAAGGCCATAGAAACACTTAAGATTGATGCCATCCTCTTTGATGTTTTGGGTGATGTTGTCTGTGGGGGCTTCTCCATGCCCATGCGGGAAGGCTATGCCAAACATGTGCTTATCGCTACCTCTGGTGAAAAAATGTCGCTGCATGCGGCTAAAAATATCAGCCGGGCCATCAACAATTTTCAACAACGAGGCTATGCCCAGTTAGCTGGCCTAATTTTCCAAGATCATGGTGATAGCGACGAACCGGCTGCTGTTCAAGAGCTAGCTTCTAAACTCAACAGCGAAATTTTAGCCACATTGCCCTATAGCCTTGAGATCAAACAAGCTGAAAAAATTGGCCGCCCGCTAGTTCTAACCCACCCCGACTCAAGTTTAAGTCAAACTTTTCGCGATTTGGCTCAAAAACTTTTGCAGACCTTAAATTAAACACGCGGCAAACAGTGATTTTTGCTTAAATATCCTCAAAATCTTGCTTGGCGACCTATGCCTAAATCGATACATATACCCAAATTATCAGCAACCCCAACTAAAGAGCCCCTAAGTCTTCTAATCAAAGATACCAATTTTCCAGCCCCCTTTACCACACATCTAGAATTTAACGCACCAGTTAGGGGACCATGGAATATCGTGCATAAGGCTCTGCTTCTTCCTGAAGCGCATCTCATTTATATCTGCGCACGCGGTTGTTTACGCGGTGTGATTATGACGGTGCATGAGATGGGAGCAGCCAATAGATTTAGCTGGGTTGGAGTTAGCGAAGAAGATATAGCTTTAGGCTCACTGGAAGAAAAAACCTATCAAAGCGTAAGCCATATCTTGGATAACTTAAATAAAAAGCCGCCACTAGTTCTTTTGTATTTAAGCTGTATCCATAAATTCATGCATTTTGACTATCAAACGCTTCTTAATCTTCTAAACCAAAGATATCCGCAAATTACTTTTGTTGACTGCTACATGATGCCAACCATGCGCAAATCTGGGCCGACTGATGAAGAACGTACCTATGTCAAAATGTATCAAGCTCTTTATACAAGAAAAAACGATAATAATGTAAATTTAGAAGAAAACACACTTGAAGAAAAAAGCATAAATTTTATTGGCAATGATCAACCTATAAAACCACAAAGTTTAATCCTTGAACTCTTACAAAAAGAACATTTTATCATTAGAGATTTAAATTTTTGCCAAACTTATTGTGATTACCTAGATCTAGCTAAAAGTAAATATAATCTAACTATTTTTGAAGATGCTTACTTAGCTGCTGAAACTTTAAGTCAAAATCTAAATCAAACTCATATTCATTTACCAGTAGCCTATACACCTGCAAAAATTCGTGACGAATTAAATGAATTGGCCCAAATTTTAGAGTTTAAATTAGACACTGATTTAATAAACTTGGCCGAGCTTAAAGCTTGTGCTTCCATGCAAAAAGCTAAAGGCATTTTGGGCAATATGCCCATTCATATCGACTATACCTTTAGCCCAAAACCATTAAATTTGGCCAGAGCCCTCTTGGATTTTGGCTTTAATGTGCAAGCAATCTATCTAGATGCTTTTGATCCCAAAGAAGAGGATGATTATATTTGGCTTAAAACCCAGGCGCCAAATCTGCTAATTTCAGCCACTTTAGCTCCTGAAGAGCGCTTTAAAGCCCTAAGTTTAAATTTAAGCAAGCAAAACGATCCTGTTTTAGCTCTAGGTCAAAAGGCGGCTTATCTCACCCAAACAAACTACTTTGTTAATCTGGTCCGTGGCGGTGGTCTTTATGATTTTAAGGGCTTAAGCATTCTGGCCAACCTCATGGTTCAAGCTAGCTTTAACCCTAAACCCTTAGGTTTAATTTTAGCCAAAGGCTTAAACTGTCCTAGCCTCCTCTCCAATGAAGTTTTGGAGAAGCTTTCAGCAAAAAATACGCCCATAAGCGAAATGCCTAAAACATCTGCCGCTAATAAAAATAAGCTCATCTATCCTCAACGCTTAGATCAAGTTGTGCGTGAAGATGTCTGGGAGGGCTAAATGGAAGACCTAGCCATTGTTTTGCCAAGTTATGCTGCTGACACATCAGGTGTTGCCTCTGCCCTCTATGAGCTTGGCGGCCTGACAGTTATTCATGATGCCTCTGGTTGCAACTCCACCTATTCCACATTCGATGAGCCTAGATGGTTTACCAAAGAAAGTGCCATTTTCATCTCTGGGCTAACAGAAATGGAAGCTATCTTGGGCCAAGATGAGCGCCTAATTAATGATGTTATTGCCGCTAGCCAAGCCATTAAACCCAAATTCATCACCTTGGCTGGCTCACCAATGCCACATCTATTGGGCACTGATTTCAAAGCCATTGCCAACATCATTGAAGAGAAAACTTCTCTTCCAACCATTAATATCCCAACCAATGGCATAAATACATATGCTCAAGGCTTGGCTGATGCCTGGCGCATCTTAATGCAAAAATTACAGACAGCAAAAACACTTAAAAAGACAGAAAAAAAGACCAAAACAGAAAAGCCATCTATTAATCTCCTTGGTACAAGCCCCTTGGATCAAAGCCAAGAATTAATTGCAAGTCTAAAAGATTTTATTGGGAAAAATGACTTCAATATTCAAACCAATCTATCTTTTGACTTTCAAGGTAAATTTCAAGATCTAACAAGAATAACTCTTGCCAAAGCCAATTTGGTCCTAAGCGCAAGTGCCCTGCCCCTAGCACAATGGCTATATGAAACTTTTGAGCAACCTTATGTTGTTGGTTGGCCATTTGGCCATCTAGCCAAAGAAGTCCTAAAGGCCCTATCTAAAGCTATTAATGATCAAAAAATAAGCTATGTTTGTGCCGAGATGCGCAATAAAGATAATACTAAGCCAACCTGTCTTTTGATCGGGGAAAGCGTCTTGAATACTTCCATAGCATGTGCCTTAGAACTTGAATTTAATATCAAAACAAAAGTTATTACTATATCCAATAATTCTAATAATCGTTTGATTACTTCGCACAATTCTCTTTCAGATAATATTTTTAACCATATTTTAAGTGCAGATGATTGCCAATTGCGCGAAAATGAAAGCGCCATAGCCGAAATTTTTTCCCAGTTTAAGCATATCGTGGCTGATCCCATTTATAAAATGATTGCTAATCCGGCTAATATTTTCCATCCTCTAGGTCATTTGGCATTTTCAGGCCGTCTAAGCTTAGAATATCCAGGTGATGATCTGCTTTTGCCATCGCTCTCAACTTTCTTTAGGAGATCCCTGCCATGTTAAAGCTGGCCTTTTACGGCAAAGGCGGCATTGGCAAGTCAACTGTTACCGCCAACTTAGCAGCAGCTTTTGCCACTCTAGGCTTAAAGGTCATCCAAATTGGCTGTGATCCCAAAGCCGATTCTACTATCAATCTCTTGCATGGCCAAAAAATAACCTCGGTGATGGATTATTTTCGGCAATATGATGCTGAACCCAATGATTTAGAAACAATCGCTAAACGCGGCTTCAAGAACATTCTCTGTCTTGAAACCGGCGGACCAACTCCTGGTCTTGGTTGCGCTGGTCGTGGCATTATTACAACTTTTCAGATTTTAAAAGAATTGCAGCTTTTTGAAACAGAACAACCCGATGTAGTACTCTATGATGTCTTAGGCGATGTAGTCTGTGGAGGCTTTGCAGCCCCCATCCGTGAAGGTTATGCCGAATATGTTGTCATTGTAACATCTGGTGAAAAAATGGCCCTCTATGCGGCCAATAATATCGCCCAAGCTGTAGCCAACTTTGCCGATCGCAGTTATGCCAAACTGCTAGGCTTGGTGCTAAATTGCCGCAATGTGCCTGATGAACAAGCCAAAGTGGAAGCATTTGCCAAAAGCGTCAATGTGCCCATTTTAGCCACAATCCCCCGTAGTGATGAGATCAACATCTGCGAAGATTTGGGTCAAACTGTGCTTGAAGGGACGGCCAACTCGGATATTGCCAACCTCTTTCTCACTTTGGCCTCTAACCTGCAAAAATTAACTAAAAGATAATATATGACTAGTCCATTTTTTGTATCGGCTCAAACCCTAAGCCAAACTGATCCAAAAGATTGGCCCAAGGATCTTATCTCAAGCCAAAACCTAATCTATAGTTCTAAGGCTACCTTGGCCTTCAACTCGCCAGGCGCCGAGGGTTTTGGCGTCAAACGGGCCGCCTTAACAATGCCAGAGTCTGTGCTCTTGCTTTTCTCACCCGGCTGCTGCGGACGCAATACTTCAGCCATCGGCGGCCCCACTAGCCAATACGGGCAGCGCACCTACTACTTACTTTTAGATGAAACAGACATCGTCACCGGTCGTTACCTGCCAAAAATTGTTGAAGCGGCCAGTGAAATCATGGCTATGGCCAAGCCTAAGCCCAAAGTAATCATGCTCTGCTCCACCTGCGTTGATGCTCTCTTAGGTACTGATATGGAGCAACTTTGTCGTAAGGTTGAAGAAAAATGCTCCTGCCATGCTTTGGCTGCGACCATGTATGCCCTAACCCGTGAAGGCCATCTACCACCCATGGTTGCTGTTAGACGCACACTCTATTCTTTACTTAAAAAGCAACCCAAGGATCCTCGAGCTGCAAATATCTTAGGCTTTTTTACCGGTCTAGATAAAAATTGCGAATTATATGAGCTTCTAGCTTGTGGTGGTATAGATCGTGTTTATGAACTTGGCTGTATGGATAATTTAAAAGCATATCATAAAATGAGTAGTGCAAACTTCAATCTTGTCTTACACAGTGAGGCTCGCCTTGCTGCCGATGATATGGAAAAAAATTTCCAAATTCCAGCCATCGAACTTTTTCGTACTTATCAATTATCAAAAATTACCAATCAATATAAAATTCTTGGACAAATTCTCGGCCTAAAATTTAAGCTTCAAGGTTACGAAGGAGAAGGTAACGTTCTAACTGAAAAATTTAGCCAAGATTTTAAAGGGATAAACGTTGCTTTAGGTGAAGGTGTTAATGCTGATCCTCTTGATTTAGCACTAACATTGTTGAGATTAGGACTAAATGTTCCTGAAATTTTTGCTGCCCCAGCACCTACGCAATTGCCACAATTAAAAGCGATAGCAGATCTTAGCCCTGATACCAAGATTTACTCTAATCTTCATCCTAGCATGATGTTTTATGAAGATAATCTAGCACAAAATATTGATATAACCATTGGCTTGGCTGCTAATTACTATCATCAAGAATGTAAAAATTTACTTTTTAATTCTGACGAACAGCCTTTTGGCTATCAAGGTTTAAAAAAATTATTATCCGGCCTACGAAACACTCTAGCACCTAAACGAAATTCACGGGGTAAAGGATAGGCTAATGCATAAGCTCTTAACAGTTTTAACACCCTTCGCTCCTGATCAATCTGGTGCCGTGGCGGCTCTCTTTCAGCTTGGCGGAATTATCATTATTTGTGATGCTGGAGGCTGCACCGGTAACATCTGCGGCTTTGATGAACCAAGATGGCGCGAAAAAAAAAGTGCTATCTTTAGTCTTGGTTTACGTGATATTGACGCTATCTTAGGCCGTGATGACCGCTTAATAGATAAGACTGGTAATCTAATCGAAATTTTTAAGCCCAACTTTTTAGCCTTAATTGGCACCCCTGTACCCACTGTCATTGGCACAGACTATGCCGGTTTAGCTAAAATAGCCGAGAAAAAATTCAATATCCCTGTAATCAATGTACCCTGTACCGGCACAAGATACTACGATGTTGGAGTTGAAGAAGCCTGGACAGCTTTATTGGAAAAATTTTTTCCTGAAAATTCTACAACACCCAAATCTACACCAAAAACACATATTGCTGGCGTTCTAGGAGCCACTCCCTTAGATTTAGGTGTAACTGAATATAACGAAATCATTCTGGAGAATATTGCTGGCTATACCGACATTAGACCGATAGGTTTTACCAATTTTGACGATTTTTTAGCTATACCGTCTTTTACTCATAATTTTGTTATCTCTAATTCTGGACTAAAGCTTGCCAAACTCTGCCAAGAAAAATTCGGTACACCATACACCATAAATTTTCCATTATACAAACTGATCAAAAATTTTCCATTTCTTTTAGATGAAGCTTCTTTTGTTAAACGAATCTTAATTATCCATGAGCAAATTTTAGCTGATACTTTACGTACAATGATTCTTTCTGTGAACCGCAAAGCAATAGTTACCGTTGGAACTTTTTTTAAACAAGCGATGGAGAACCATAAAACAAATGATAAAAAATTTGATTCTGAACAAGCATTAAGAGATTTTTTGCATAAGCAAAAATTTGATTTAATCATTGCAGATGTTGCTCTTAAACGAGTTCATCCATCTATAAAATGTTGTTGGATTGATCTACCTCATTTTGCCGTTTCAGGACGTCTGTTAAGTGATGCTGAAGAATTCTATTGATTTATTTAATCTTTAATTTGATTCATATTTAATTTGATCCTAAAAAAGTTTCGATTATATTTCAATCATCATGTTTGAATAAATAAGATAAGAATATACTAGATAGTTGGATATGTATATATAGCAATACCATAAAAATATATTTGAAATGCAATAATCATTTTTTGTTTGGCTATATCTGTGCTTTAAACCTAAATTTATTTACTTGATTGCATTTTTGTTAAAAATTTTTGTCAATATATTTGTACAAAATATCTTATACTAAAAAATCCTTTAAGTGCATAAAAATTTTCAAACAGATTAATCTATAAAGTTAGTCACAGACTTAATACTATATATTATATTAAATAGTTTATCGTAGATATCTTCTGACAAATATCTTTTTTTGATAGTTATTTGACAGTTATCTGATATGTTTTTGATAGTTTTATTTACGTTAATAACAATTGATAGACGATTCTTTTTTAACTTTTAATTAAAAATTTTGTTGCGTATTGTCATTTTTAATTAAAATTTGCAAAACTTGATTAAAAGTTGAAGAACTTAATTAAATGACTTCAGACGCTAATTAAATAGGAGTGTTTTTATTATGCGCACTCTCCGCCTGCAAGTCTTTGGCATTGTTCAAGGAGTTGGCTTTAGACCTTATGTGCATAGACTAGCTATTAAACACAATATGATGGGGACCGTAGCTAACAAGGGTTCACTAGTTGAAATTTTTATCCAAACTAAGGCCGCTGATCCAGTTGTAGCTGAAGAGAATTTCATCAAAGCACTAATAAAAGAAGCTCCACCCAGATCCTTGATTATGAAGATCAAAACGTCCTTAGAACATCTACCTGAACTATTTAGCTTTACAATCATTGAAAGCGAAGAAGAACCTGGTGATATTTTTGTTTCACCTGATATTGCCATTTGCGAGACCTGCCAACAGGAACTTTTTGATCCCAAAAATCGCCGCTATCTCCATCCCTTCATCAATTGCACAGCCTGTGGGCCTAGACTAACCATCCTAGATGCCATGCCCTATGATCGGGAACGCACCAGCATGAAGGGCTTCCCCATGTGTGATGAATGCAGTCGAGAGTACTACTCGCCCAAAACCAGGCGCTATGATGCCCAACCTGTGTGCTGCAATGAATGTGGGCCAAAAGTTAGGCTTGTTAATCACGATCTAGAAGGCACTGCCGCCATAAGCTACGTCCGACAGGCCATTTTAGAGGACAAAATCATTGCCATCAAAGGCATTGGCGGCTTTCATCTCTGCTGCAATGCCTACTCCAAAGAGGCCATAGAAAAACTTCGCAGCCGTAAAATACGTCCAACCAAGCCTTTTGCGGTGATGTTTCGCGATATCATCGCCCTAAAACGCGCTTGTGTTTGCAAAAGCTTCGAAGAAGAAATCTTAACTGGCTGGCAAAAACCCATTGTCCTTTTGACTAAACGTGAAGAGCAAAAATTGGCCGATAATCTAGCTCCGGATAATCCAAGCCTAGGCGCCATGCTGCCCTACACACCTCTACATCTTTTGCTTTTTTCTCTACCTGATGGGTTAGATATGGTTGACTGTTTGGTTATGACTAGTGCCAACATAACCGATGCCCCCATTTGCCGCACAACCCATGATGCCTGTCTGGAATTAAAAGATATTGCTGAACATATCTTAACCCACAATCGCCACATCAACTTGCGGGCCGATGATTCGGTTCTGGAAGTGCGCGAAGAAAAAATAGCCATGATCCGCCGTTCACGTGGCTATGCACCTCTGCCCATAATTCTTGATGGCCAGTGGGGAGATGCCTGCCTAGGCATCGGCGCTGAATTGAAAAATACTTTCTGCCTAGCCCAAAACGGGTTATTTTATCTCTCCCCGCATATAGGCGATCTAGGGGATCTGCGAACCAATGAAGCCTTAAGCCAAAGCTTAAAGCGCCTTGAAGAACTTTTGCGCATCAAACCAACCAAGGTTGCCTGCGACTGTCATCCCAACTACCACAGCCATCTTTTGGCCGAGGAACTGGAACTGCCGGTGGTATATGTGCAGCACCACTATGCTCACATTCTCTCCTGCATGGCTGAAAATAACTACCTAGAACCTGTTCTAGGCTTAGCCCTTGATGGCACAGGTTATGGCTTAGATGGCACAATTTGGGGCGGTGAAATTCTCAAAGCTGATCTAAATGGCTTTGAACGTTTGGCATCCATTGAACCATTTCCGCACACAGGTGCAGATCTGGCCGCCAAAGAGGGCTGGCGCATAGCAGTATCTATGCTAGGAGAAATTTTCCCAGAAGATCAGGCTCTAAATATTGTTCAAGATCTTGAGCTCTGCGAAGCTAAACTGGCCAAAATCCAGCTGACCTTAACAGCAAGAAAGATCAATACTGTTACAAGCACAAGCTCCGGTCGACTCTTTGATGCTGTTAGTGCCATTTTAGGATTTAAAAAAAGTGCTAGCTTTGAAGGTGAAGCAGCTTGTCTTTTGCAATTTCAAGCTGAAAAAGCTTACGCTAATCTTGGCGACTTATGGCCAGCTGCTCTTGATCTTTTGGCTACAACCTTGGGTCATGATGCTCTTTCTGGCCTACCATTAAAAGAAGATCGCACTATTGCTACCATCCCTGTCTATAGCCTCATTGAGCGCTTAGTTTGGGCTAAAAAGAAAGGCATATCACCTAAATTGCTAGCTCTAGCCTTCCATGTCTATTTGGCTAACTCTTTAAGCCAAATTTGTGCTAAATTTAAGGATAAATACAAGCTAAATACCTGTGCGTTAAGCGGAGGTGTCTTCCAAAACCGTCTTTTGCAACGTTTTGTCAAACAAGCCTTAGAGGATTTGGGATTTCAAGTTCTAACCCATAGCTTAATCCCGCCTAATGACGGTGGGCTCTCTTTGGGCCAAGCTTTAGCCTGCGCCCGCAATAATTAATTGGGATCTGTCTATAAATAAGTTGTCGTTTTCTACAAGAAAAAAAAGGACGCACAGAGCGTCACTTCTGCATTTAATTTTTTAGAGTTTTGCACATTATTTCCAGACAGATCCTAATTTTTAGACAGTACGAATAAAGATTTAAAAATGGACGATGGCCGCGAACAATAACTCTGTACTTCACGGCCATCTAGATTGATCTTTATAGATACTAATATTTTATATTTTTATTTTTTCCAGTAAACTAGATCAAGTTGAAGAGTTTCCAAAGAAGTTACCATGCTGTTCGCAAAATAAATTTTAATTAATGTTTATATATTTTCTGCATACAACATTCATCGCTTTAGATTTTATAAAATTAGAGAAAGCTTTGCAATATATTATTATCAATGATATCAACAATCAATTATTTATCAGCTTATTGAATAAATCTTTGCATATAGATACATAAGATAATCTAAAACAAAATTGATAGTGTAAAACAATACCCTGTTCCCGAAAAATATATAATATTATTATATATTTTCTTTTGTCTCACTTTTTTATTGCATATTAGTAATTTTATTATCGATAAAAAATATTTGTAAAGGCAAATTATATGGCAGATAATAATCTTTTTGATATTAAGCGTTTACCCTTAGGTTTAAAGGGATTTTCTAATATTAGAAAAAAGAATAAAATCTATGTTGATAAAACATCTTTAATTTATGAATTTGCCAGTCAAGATATTCCAACTTTTTTTTCACGCCCGCGACGGTTTGGAAAATCACTCTTAATTAGTACATTATCTTGTTTATTTTCAAATGGTATCGAAGATTTTAAAGGGCTCGATATAGAAAAAAAGTGGCAAGATGAAACTTATCAAGTAGTTCGCCTTGATTTTTCACATTTTGCTAGCAAAACTTCAGACAAACTTATAAAATCTTTAGATAGAACACTCGTTCAACAATTTAAGATGATAGATATGGTTTCTCAAATTGATGAATTGTGAATTAAAAGTCCTGATAGCATCTTAGCAGAAATTTGCGAAAAAATAGATGACAATAGTAAAGTATTGCTAATAGATGAATACGATGCACCATTAATCCACC
>JAFSZE010000140.1 GCA_017455745.1 Desulfovibrionaceae bacterium
GCCGAAACGTAATAATAGCGCTTCCATTCTCTGAATGTCTTGCGCCAAATTTTTATTAAACAGACGCTTAAGATATAAATTTATTGTATCATTTCCGGATGTATTAACCCAAAAAGGTTCTGGTGCAATGTTATGATTATTGTTTTTCTGTTTTAAACCCTTATTGCAGAATTTTATAACACTCCATGGACAAAATATGTGTTCATCACCAATGCGATAGCCATCGTACCAATCAGCGATAGCTTCAACTTGGGTTGAAAGTCCGCAATCATTTAAAAGTTTTTCTGTTTCAGATCTTGTAAAACCAAAAAATCCAGCGTATGTTTGATCATCTAGTCCATTAAGTTCAAAGTTATTGGCACCAGTAAATATACTTTGATGTGCAATCTTAAGACATCCTGTAACTGTACCTGTGTAAAGCCAGTCATCACATCCTGGTTTAAAAGTCTGACTGCTAATACCACGAATTATGGCAAGCATTTTATTATAATAAGGAGTTTCAGCTACAACAGATTTTTGCAAAGGAACATCATACTCATCAATTAAAATTATTACTTTTCTATCGTATTCTTTGTACAACATTCCTGCAAGGCGGGATAAAAAAGTTTTAACAAGTCGTTCAGCATATGATAAATTATTATTTTGATTTAGATCTATAGATCCACAACTACAAAATTCAAAATCACTAGCAAAACGCTTTATAGTAAATTTAGATATTTTAGTGCTGTCTATAAGAAATTCAAATTTTTCACAAATTCTTGATATGGTTTCAAGAAAAAAACCTAACGCGTCTATATAAGAATCACCTTCAATATCTTTAAAAGAAACTGATATAACAGGAAATACACCCATAAAATTATCACGAAGATCTTTGTATGAATTACTAGACACAGCTAAATTACGTCCATTATCAAGAAAAAGCTCTTCCTGATATGATTTATCGCCTGGATTTTGGTAATTAAGCTCGCAGAAAGATTTTATCATCTGCATATTAAGTGTTTTGCCAAAACGCCTTGGTCTTATAAATAGATTAGCTTGCGCTTTAGTTGATCCCATAAAAAGTTCTTTAAGATATGCAGTTTTATCAACATAGTACGATCTATTTGTAATAACCATTTCAAAACTTTCAGTGCCGACTGCAAAATTGTCTATATTCATTATCTCAATCCTCTGCTAAATTATTAATGCTATTTGATCTGTAAATTGTTTTCAAAATACATATTGGCAAAAACTATATTTTAAATTTAAAATAACTGTCACAATAGCATATTTTTGATGTATCAAAAAAATATTCGCATGGTATACAGCTAACGCAACAAGCCTATTTAATAGAAAAGCATCCTGCAATTTCATTAAATGACTAGCATTAAAGACTAATAACAGACACTACATCATTGACACTCACCGCTAGCTCCAGGCATCTAATGGATAAATCGACTTATTTTGCAAATACTTGGTCATAGGCCAACTAGAAACGATCAATTATCATGGAAGGACAAAAATATGAAATATTTTAAATTATTCTGCTGCGACATCCTCCCGGTCCTTAGCCATTTTGAAATTAACATTAATCTTAAAGATCTTAGTGGCTGGTAAATTTAAAATCTCAACCCCTGTTTTAGCCATTAAATCAGCTAAAATAGATTCACGCTCTTCTTTTGATGGGCAGATCAACGTAAACCAGACATTATACTCATGATCACGTAAATAGTTGTGGGTGACATAACGGCAAGCATTTACCTCTGCCACAAAAAAATCCAACTGGTCGCTTGGCACACTAGCTCCACACAAAGTCGAGACATAGCCCAATTTATCAGCCCAAAAATTGGCACTCAGCTGACGAATAACCCCATCTTTGCGTAAGGCTGAAACTCTCGCCAAGGCTTCAGCCTCACTAACACCAACTTTTTTGGCTAAAACAGCATATGGTCTGGGATCTAGGGGAAAATCAGTCTGAATGATATCTAAAATTTTACGATCAAGTTGATCCATAATAAAAATTAATCCTAATATAAGGTTAAAAGTAGCGATATTGGTCAGTCTTTACCATTTAAAATATGTAAATAAATTTATTCAAAATTATTCATCAGCAGTAGATAGAGATTCTGACTTTAGATTCAATTTTTCTAAGCGCTCTTTAGCAATTTTGACATAATGCTCATTGTTTTCAATACCCAAAAATTGCCGACCTAAAAGTTTAGCTGCAACCAATGTGGATCCACTTCCACAAAATGGATCAAAAACTATCTGTCCTTCTTTGGTTGTTAATTCGATTAGCGCCTCAAGCAATAATAATGGTTTTTGTGCCGGATGAAGGCCGCAATCGTCATGGCTCGCTTTAAATTTAACCATATTGGCTGAGGCTTCATTATACTTGCGCCAAGCCAAATCATTAAATGCACCAACACCATACTCAAGTACATTGCTCGAGATGGTCCCGCCAATTTTGTATGGTTTCATAAACCAAAGTATGGGTTCAAAGAGTGGCCTTAAATTACCTAAACGCCACCCCTCCCAATATTGGCTATTAGCCAAATCCCCACGTCGCTCATAAACAACACTTATCCTTTGAGCGCGATGCGGAGCATGCTCTTTTTCCATGCCGATCATGTCTTTAAAGAGAAATCCCACATCCTCCATGGCGCAGATGCAGCGATGCGCAAGCCTGCGCCCGGCAAAGATTATGGCCGATCCTCCAGGCTTTAGGACCCTAAGCCAATCATTACCCCATTTTAAACACCATTCATAATATTCTTTGGGAATGCTGCGATCAGCTAAAGCCCAGCCATTTAAGGGTTTGCCCCTGTGCTTAAATAATCCATTGGATTTCTGTTGCGCTGGGCTGACACCCAAAAGGCCTTTATTGGTATTATTGTGCAAAACATCCCAGTCATCATAAGCGATGCCATAGGGAATATCACTCAAAATTAGATGAATGGAGTTCTCTTCCATCGACTTAATCACAACAGTCGAGTCACCACAAAGGATCTCATTCATCTCCATGACAAAAGTTTCCACAACTACCAAAAAATGGCCAAGCTTGGCAAAAATTTACGATTGCTTTGTACCTACTCTTTTGGGCTGATAGGTGCAAAGGGGTTCTGGGGACAAATGATTGCCAGTCAAACTATAGGCCCTGGCCCGACAGCCGCCACAAAAACGGTGGTACTCACACACACCGCATTTACCAAGATAGGCTTTAGGTGTGCGAAAATCTTGGAAATAGGAGCTTTCACGCCAAATCTTGGGAAATGGAGTCTCAAGCACATGGCCACAATCCAATTCCAAATAACCACAGGGTTGAACAACGCCTGTATGGCTAATAAAGCAAAAACCTGTCCCGCCCAAACAGCCTCGGGTCATGGCATCCAAACCAAAGTTTTCCATATTAACTAGCAAACCTTCTTCTTTGGCTAGCTGACGCATGATCCGATAGTAATGGGGAGCACAGGTGGCCTTCAAATGCATCTTGGTTGTTTTACGAAAATCATAAAACCAATGCAAAACCTGCTCATACTCTTCGGCGCTAATCACCTGATCAGCTAACCCCTTAGCCCGCCCCATGGGCACAAGCAAAAAGATGTGCCAAGCAGAAGCTCCCAACTGCTCACAAAGATCAAAGATCTGTTTAAAGCTAGTCAAATTATTGCGCGTAACTGTGGTATTGATCTGAAAAGGTAGCTTGGCATCTTTTAAATAACCAATGCCACGCAAAGCCGCATCAAAAGCCCCTGGCACGCCACGGAAAAGATCATGACTTTTGGCATCGGCACCATCAATAGAAATGGAACAGCGCTCAACGCCACTCATTTTAAGCTTTTGACAGATTTCGGGCGTTAACAACGTGCCATTGGGCGCACAGGCGCAAGTCAAACCTAGGCTATGGGCATGACTAATCAAGGTGAATAGATCTGGCCGCATGGTGGGCTCACCACCAGTAAAAATTATGATCGGTCGGCCAACTTGCGGAAAGGTATCAATCAAGGCCAAAGCCTGGCTTGTGCTAAGCTCTCCAGGATAAGGTTCAGGATGGGCCTCAGCCCGACAGTGCTTACAGGCCAAATTACAGGATCTGGTTACTTCCCAGGCAATAAGCCGACAGATGGGTGAGCCATCCGGCAAAGTGCGGGCATGGTTAGCCGAACTCATGCCGCTTGGCCCCGAATGGGGGTGGATACTTTTTTCAAAATCCACAGTCAAGACTACTCCTAAAACTGCCTTTTGTGGCCAAAGGCTACAACTTAAGCTTGTGGTAAAAGGCTAAGCCATTAGCAATGGTCAGCGTGAACTACCGCACCCCATAAAGGGGTGTGGCTTCATAAGAAGTATAATTTATGCAATTCTTATTCTTACAGGCGTATCCACATCGCCTCTATAGTATAGGATCGAAAGATCCACAACTTTACTTTTCCGTAAAATATTTA
>JAFSZE010000141.1 GCA_017455745.1 Desulfovibrionaceae bacterium
CATTCAGGTGGGTGCCAATCCAAATCGAGAAAGCCTCATAAAATCGACATTTTAGATTATATGTAGAAACTTTTTATGCATTTTCTGGTCGGCAAAGGCGCAGAAAATCAACCTCCTTTTGCCCCCACCTGAATGGTTACAACATTATAAAATAAAAGAAAAAAAACACTATGTTCGCACTTACCCTTAAGGGGGGCACCTGCATGAGCACCATACCAGATGTCTGCAAGACACCGGCCCCCAATGGCGCTATCCCCCTACCCTATGTGAATATCTTCCAATGCAATATGGTTTTACCAAATACAGCCTCGACCAAAGTCCTTATCGATGGCTCCCCGGCCCTAACTATTAAATCCAAGACGACCCTCTCCAATGGCGATGAACCTGGCGTAACAGGTGGAATTGTGTCTGGAAAATTCATCCAAAAAGGGGAATTTTTGCTGGGGTCTTTCAAGGTCAGCTTTCAGGGCAAGTCCGCTGTTCGCCAAGGCGCAATGACCAAACACAATAGTGGCAACACCACAGGCATAAACTCCATGGCCGCCCAAGCTAAGGTGACCGTCTCATAGGCTAGCTCATGCACTACAGTGTACGATTTTTCCTAATCCCACTGCTTGTGATCTTCTTATATCTTGTGGGCTGCGGGGGAAAAACCCAACAGCCGCTTCCACCTCCCCCCTTGCCAACAACCGATCCGGCCCAAGTCACCTGGAACCAAGAGGCTGGTGGCCTCCACTACCGCATCGAGACGGCAAGCGATCTGAACCACGAGGGTAATATACCTCTAGGGATTACCGTCTGCGTCTATCAGCTCGAGGATCCAACAACCTTTCAGGATCTTGCCACAAGTAAATTGGGCCTCTATAAGCTCTTAGATTGCAATATAGAGACGACCAAAGCTAGATCTAGCAAACTCTTTAAAATGCAGCCGGGCAAACGGGTTAATGTGGTCGCAGATCGCGTGGAAAAAGCCAAATTTTTTGCTGTTGCGGCTGGCTATGAACATCTCTCCCCAGAACTATGCACAGCCATCATCCCCTTCCCGCTTCATCACGATAAACAGGGCGTCATTTTCCGAGACGACGTCTACCAAGCCGCACCCATGAACGCGCTGATCCATCTGGGTGCCGACGCAGTCACCATTTCGGGAGTCGAACGTGTACAATAGTCCACCATTCTGGGAGCACGGCGTTTTTTTGCAGCCGCAGCATTTTCAGATCAATCATCTTCAGACCCTGCGCAGGTTGCATAGGGCACTGCAACTTATAAATCCTTGGCTATGGGGCATAAAAACTCTTCAAATTAACGAAGAAGCCCTAGCCAACGATGTCTTTGAAGTTGTCAACCTTGAACTGCTCCTACCATCTGGCGACTGGGCCATTGTGCCAGACAATAGTGACATCTCTCCCCGTCCGTTCAACGATGTCTGGACCAATCCAGAAAGTCCACTCACAGTCTATTTGGGTTTAGCGCCTTTGCGCGAACAAGGTAACAATGTAACGCGTGTTGACAATGCCGAGGACGCTCAAGAACAGTACCGCTACACTACACGCCTAGCACCAGATGTCCTCCCGGATCTCTATGGCGACGGCCCTGAAGCAGAAGTCGCCACCATGCGCTACAATCTCCGTCTCTGCTTCGGTCCCGACGAGGGCCAGTCCCTTTGGAAGCTGCCCTTGGCCCGTCTTGTACGCGATGGCGAACGTGTCCACTTAGACACCCGCTTTGCACCGCCTGTTGTTGATCTAAATGGCGCAAAAGTTTTACATATCTTAATCCGCAATGTGCGTGACAGTCTTGTGTCCAGAGCCAAACAGCTTGAAGAATATAAGATCGTAGCCGGTGATGCCGGAACAAGCGATGTTTCCTCTCTCCATGGCATCACGCTTTTTAGCATTCTTGGGGTGCTCTCGCGCAACGCACCAATCTTTGATGGCTTTCTCAAGGCACCAGCCATCCATCCTTGGCCTGTTTTCCAGGCCCTCACAGTCCTTATGGGAGAGCTTTCGGTCTTCTCCGCCAATTTTTCGCCCTTAGGAGAGACACCCACAGGCGAACGTGCCCTGCCGCCCTACGACCATGAGCATCTTTTTGAATGTTTTAGCTCTGCCTACACCATCATCTCACGCCTAATTGATACTTTAGTGGTTGGTCCGGCCTTCAGCTTTGTACTCGATCCCTTGGACGGTGGCCCAATTCTGCACACAGTCATGCCCCAAAGCGCTCGCAGCAATATGTATGCCTACTGGCTCCTTTTGCGCACCAAAAACCAAGAAGATTTGGCCAAACGCGTGCAGACCATGGGCAAATTGGCACCAGCAGCAGATATGCGTGGCATCATCGGCCAAGCTCTGCCCGGAATCCGTCTGCTCTATACTGAACTGCCACCTGCAGGACTGCCGAGACGCAGTGACACCCTCTACTTCATGATCGATCAGAATGACCCCCTCTGGCAAAAGGTGATGGATGCGGGCGATGTGGCTTTTATGCTACCTGGCAAACCAGACGATCTGATAGCACAGCTCACCGTCATTCAGAGGTAAATCATGGATCTCATCGAACGTTTTGCACCGCTCATGGCAGAAGCTCTCCACTGTGCCGGGTGTACTGAAGGCGAACTTTCGTTGGAAGAGATAAATGCACAGATTACATCCCTAGCCGAAAAAGAACGCCACCAACCCATACCAGTCAATAATGCTCTGCCCGACATAAAAAGTGATTTGTCAAGCGAAATGGAGGACGCTCGTTTTGCGGTCTATGCCTTTGTTGATGAGAAAATATTAAACTCAGAGCGGATGGATGCCTCCGACTGGATGTCCAAATCCCTCCAGTGCCACTATTTCAAGACAACCGCAGCTGGCAAACTATTTTTTGAACGTCTAAACAACCTTTTAACAAAGCTTGGCGTACCCTTAGAAGAAGAAGGAATCTTGCTTGACCTGCCAGGACGCCTTGATCTGGCAAAAGTTATTGGACAAGAAAAATCACCTCTCTTGCGTCTTTTTGCCCTCTGCCTCCTCTACGGCTTCAAAGGCTATCTCTTCATCAATGCCGACCTTTTGGCTCGTATCCGCAAAAGCTGCTGGCAATTGCTGAAAGAAGAAGAATCCCCTGAAAGTCCCACAGTATCGCAAAAGGTTCTCGACAAAACTCGCTCGGTTAAAGATATTTTCGAAAACATCTCCTATGTGGTTGTGCCAGCCACAGTCGCAATAATTTTCTGGTTTTTCTGCGCCAACATTTTAAGCAGTATACCCATCAAGTAACTATTCAAATCTCTTTTTGGCGCAAAATTTTAGACTAACCTAGTTCAACTAAAAAAAGCAAACGAAACCCATCTTTAGTGTTTCTGCCAGATATTTTATGAAGCTACTTTCAGTCTTCCTTAAAGGATTTTTCGGCCTTCTTTTCCTACTCATCGTGGTCTTTGGACTAACGGTTCTTGCTTGGTGGATGCAGTGGCCACTAATCACAGGAGTTGTCATCCTCTTAGTGTTGTTTGGACTCTTCATGACCTGGCTAGCTGGAAGGGCCATCTATCGCTGGAATGACAAGCGCCGCTTCGTCCGTAAGATAGTTGACGAGCAAGCTGCTCTCGAAAAGCAATCATCAAAAGCCCTAACTAGAATAGCCTCTGCTTGGCAAGACGGCATGGCGATGTTTGCCTCTTCCCCTTACCGCTTCAAAGAACGCTTTGCCTTGAGTCAACCCTGGTTCATTGTTCTTGACACAACTCAAGGCTCACCCATCTTCAACCCCATTGGCGAGACACTACCTAACTCTACCGACTCTCCCCTACTCTGGCATTTTCTCTCCAACACTGTTTTGCTCCACTGCCATCTTCAGCGGATGAATAGAGAGGAGTGGAACGAACTTTTAACATCTCTAGCCAAAATAAAGCGTGACGCTCCACTGCGCGGCATAATTGTCCTAAGCAATCTCCAAAGGATGGCTCAAGCGCCTGATGAAGACCTTTTCTCCAAAGGCCGCTTGGCACGCTCCCATGTGCAGGAGATCATGCTGACCATGAACCGCAGCTATCCAGTTTTCATGCTTGCGGAAGGCCTTGAAGGCATTGTGGGCATGGAAGATGTGCTTAAAAGCGTCCCACCAGAAGATTTTAATGTTGTCTTAGGGGAGATCAAAAACTCAGGCGTCGATGCCCGTTCGGCTAGCAGAGCAGCCAAAGCCCGTCTTGAAGAGATGCTTAGAGCGACTGCCGTCAATCATGCCAGCCCCAAAGGCAATAGCCTCAAAGCTCTCGAAGCTTTAAAAGGCATTGGCGAAAAACTCCATCAGACTGTAGAAATCCTCTTTCGTGAAATCGCCCATACCACCAAACCAGTTTTAGCCGGTGTGGCCTTTTGCGGCATGGGCCATGAAGGCAGTGAACGCCCAGCCTTTCTCACGGGACTGCTCTCCTATGAGCTGCCCAAAGTTCCGCCAGCACCGCCCCTATCCAGTGGGCTGCCTTTCATGACCAAAACCCGCGCTATTATTATGGCCACCTGGCTTTTGGTGCTGTTAGGCCTGTGCGCTCTTATGGGCGTCAACGTACTCTACCAGTACGATGCCATCAGTGAAAAAGCCACAGATATTCCATCTGTGGCCCACGATCCGCTCACCGACTCCCTCTACAAGGAAATGGTCGCTATTAGTCGGTTGAGAAAAGCAGAACGCATCTGGTATATGCCAACCTTTGGCCAAAATATTTTAGGCGAGACCATAGCCGCACGGCAGACAGAGTTCTGCAAAAATGTCTATAGTAAGCTCATTAATCCCTTGATTGGTGAATACCGCACGCGTCTTATCAACCGCGAGACCATGACTATCTCAGAGCGTCAAGAAATGGTCGCCGAAATTATGTGGCTGACCAATGTGGCCTCCAACCGCATCAAGAAAAGGAACCAAACTGAAGCCTCTGAAAACTCTTTAGCCCTAACAACACTAAACACAAGTCGCTGGGATCCCATCACTGGGCGCATCATCGTAAAAGGCATTGACTGGATGGCCGACGGTGAACAGATCAGATCCTTGGCTGGCGAGATGCGTGCCCTATTGGCCTCGACCCTTGCAAGCGGTCATATGGCCTTAAAAATTTTAACCGGCGAAATCGATGGACGTTATTTCACCTCTAGAGTCTGCTTATCCGATTACTGGCCGCACATACCGCCCGATGATCCAAATAATATCTGTGTCCGCCCCACATACACATCCCAAGGCGATAAGGTCTTCAAAGCAATGTTGGCCAATGTGGAGGCGTTGGATGATGGTTCAACTACCTTAAGCTCAACCACCAAAGCCTTTAGGTCAGAATATTTTCGCAAATACGCTGAACAGTGGACCAACTTTAGCAAAGCCTTCGCCAAAATCCGTACGGCCATGGAAGAAGGGGATGTTTTTGTTTCCTACACCGATGCCAAAAGTATCACGAACCTGCCGCATTTTCAGGCCCTGCAACGTTTTGGCGCAGAGATCCTACCGCTCAAAGATGCCGGACAAGAAGCGCCTCTATGGCTTTCCACAAGCTTACTTATGGATCTTGTGATCGACATAGCCATGTTTCAGGATAAACATGAAGCCTCAAATGATATCCTAGGCATTACATCCATCGTGGCCGAAGCACCGGAGTTGTTACAGCGGCTGCGTGCCGAGACAAATTCAGCCAAAGAAGCACGGCAGATGCTTGGGGCGGCAGAACACTTAAACACCTTTTTTAACGATCTCTTGGCCCTTTTGCAGGTTGTGGGCGACCCTGAGAAATCCTATACCTTGGCTGCCATCTGGTTTGGGGGCAAATATGTTGATCCGGATAAAGCTAAAGGGGTAAAGAGCGATACCGAATTAGCTGAGCAAGGGTTCTATGCCAATGCCAGAAGGCAGCTAGAGATAATACAAAATACCTTCAAAAAGAAGGGCAACAACCCTTCCATGGAATTTGTGCCCAGTATGCTTGACTTCATAGCCCAAGGTGTAACGGTCCAGACAGCCAAAGTAGTCCAAGATGCCTGGGAAAGAGATGTTTTAGGCAGTGCCACAGCTCTCTATAGACAAGATGATGTGACCAAACTCTTTGGTGAAAAAGGCATTGTGCAGACCTTTGTGGATTCACGGTTAAAGCCCTTCTTAACTCGCAAGGGCAAAGCTCTCTCCCCAGCAGTTTGGGGCGATATTGTTTTCCCCTTTACCAAAGATGCTCTGCGTGCCTTAGCCAGGGCCGAAGTAATTGCAGCCAACCCTCCTGTTGACACCTATTATGTGGAGTTGCGTTCCCAACCAACCCTAGTCAATGTTGATGCCAAAGAACGTGTGGATCAGACGACCTTAAGTTTACAGTGTCAAGATAAGACCCAAACGCTCGTCAACCGCAACTACCCGCGCAATGAAAATTTTCAGTACTCGGTTAAGCAGTGTGAAGGGGCCGAACTTGAGATAGCCTTCCCCTCCTTTGTCTTACAAAAAAAATACCCCAACTTCACCGAATTTCTGCGCGATTTCCAGTATGGCGAGCGGGAATTCACCTCTGACGACTTCTCGGGACCAGGTGACAATATGGAAGCTGCAGGGGTCAAAAAAGTCACCGTGCGCATTCTGCCCGACAACGTAATGTCGGTACTCGAAAAAGAGGGTGGCGAACTGCCAACCCTTCCCGACCGTATAACATACGTGTGGTAACTATGTACTCCTTGCGTTCATTATATCGCTTAATGCTCATCACCTGGCTTGCGCTGATCCTTGGTATAGGTGGAATTCTGGCTCACTCAACCCAAACCGGTAATGACGGCAATCTATTTGCCTTTCTCTTCAAAAAAACGCCTGAACCTGAAGCTCTTGCTCCTGTGGTTGTGGAAAAATTACCCCCCAAACTACCCGAGCCCAAACCGACCATTGTGGCCAAACAACCTGACACGCAGTGGGTGGCCTTAAAGAAAGGCAAAAAGAGCGGCAAAGGGACATTGAGCAAACCAAAAATCACTATCTTAGAAAACGGTGATCTGGAGATTCGCTTTAGTGCTAGCGATGCGCCTGGAAACTTTCGCTCCTTTTATCCTGACAACGTTGACTCCATCTCCGTTGACCTTCTAGGATCGTGGGGAAAAAATATATCTCTGGATCAACGCTTTACGCATGGCATCTTAACCCGCATCCAGGTGGCTGACCACAAACAATGGCTACGCGTCTCTGGCGTTGCCAATGATAGCAAGACTGTGCTTGACGCCAAGGTGGAATATGCTCCGACCTTGCGTGCCCTACGTGTTGTCTTCTCAAAAAAACAGTAGGAGCCTCTGTGGCCGGAATACGTTTTCTTGAACGACTGCGCTACCATGCGCAACACCCAGATTTAAGACTAGCTCCTTCTGCTGAAGAGATCTTGAGAAGCATCATCGACTACGTCAGCAAGATCTTGAACACGCGCAAAGGAAGTACCGTCATTGACGAGGACTTTGGGATCCCCGATTTCACAAGTGCAGGCACATCCTTCTCCAAGGAGGATATGCCACTTGTGGAAGAAGAGATCGCAAAATTTGTGGAACGCTATGAACCGCGTCTAAAAAATGTCAAAGTTAATTTCACCCCAGATAAAGACTCGCCCCTGCTGATGGTTTTTTCCCTCAATGCAGAGCTAAGTATAGGCACAGACGATCACGTGGCAGTACACTTTGTGACAAGGGTTGATCCTTTAGGTAAAGTAACTGTATCATAAAAAAACATTAGTCTGACAATTGTGATAAGTGCTATCAAACTAACCAATTGCTTAGAATTTTAAAGAAATAGTCTCTTAAAATACACATTCTCTTAACAAAAAACACTTATCTTTATAAGCTCCACAAACCGCACTAAAAGATATTACGTTTCCCGCATATAACCAAATGAGCAATTATGTGCTTGATCTATGCATTTAAATAGTCGATCCAAAAAAAGGCGGATTTTGAAAAGCTGAAAATCATGAAATTCAATAATTTCCTAGAAATTTTGAGAAAAATTCAATAAAATGTGTATAAAAGTGTGTTTTTACCGTTTCTTAGCGCAAAAATAGAATACTGCCTTTATTTTTTAATAAAAACAGTATTCTATTCTTGTTTTAGCAAAATAAGTTTTAAGAATTTGATTTTTTAGTTTGCTTTTTCGCCTCTTCGTCTCCTTTGCGCGAAGATTCATCCATTTTTTTAAATTGAATGCGGCACAGGCCAACAAAAAATTAATTGAATCGCCAATCTCCCCCTTCAGATAGTTACGGCGAAGCCTAAAATCGTTTTTTACATGCCCGATTACGGGTTCAATTGAGCTTCTCCTGCC
>JAFSZE010000142.1 GCA_017455745.1 Desulfovibrionaceae bacterium
CACATCTTAAAAAAATATCCTTCCCTCCCCAAAAAGCCTAGACCAAACACCGATGTGCAAGACGAAAATATGGGCGAAAAAGGGCGGGGATGCGAGTGCTGGCAGCTAGCCTGTTCCAAAATTTCGGGGGAAATGTAATATACCCCCAGCCGAAATCTTAGTGAAAATCTGGTACTAGTAAATCACCGACGAATAGTTTGAAGAGCCGTATGCGTAAATAGCGCACGTACGGTTCTGTGGGGGGCATTGGGAGAAATCTCAATGTCTACCCGACAGTTAAAGATAGCAATTACTTCTCTAAAAAACTAAATTTGATCGGGGAATTAGGATTAGAAAAAAATTCCTGCTAAGGGATCTAAAAAATAGGCCCAGTTTCGGGATCTATAGGCGTCACATTGCTGACACTGAAAATTTTGCAGGTATCTTCCAAAGCTTCTAGGTATAGCCGAGGTTTGGCTGAGGGTTCTGCCCACGCGTGGGGATTTTTAGAATTTGGCATCAGATTTGCATCATTTTTAGCGTGGAGAGGGAACCTTTTAGAAGTCTTTGGAGGCTATCATGTTGATAGATTCATTATATAATAGCGTCAGTCAAAACATTCTAAGTATTTTTGGCAGCAGCACAGAAGTTGATGGATCCGAATCTAGTCAAGAGCAAAACGGGCGATCCAATTCCAAGGGCGTTAGCAATCAGACATCTTCAGGTGACAAAGTGTCGATTTCATCTGAAGCCATGGCTTTATATAATAGGCAGCGCGAGATCGAAAACTCTGAAAAGGGCACTAGCGAAGAGCAGGGCGATAGCCTTGGTCAGCAGGGTGCAGGTTCGGGATTATCTGAGACCTCTACTTCCATTACCAGTCAAATTCAGGTTTTACAGAGCCAATTGGCCGGATTAACTAGTCAAGTGAATGCCGATAATCCTGTGGCCTTAAGTCAAATTGAACAGATCAGAACACAAATTAGCATTCTACAAGCGCAGCTGAATTCTTAAGTTTGTAGCCAGAGAAGCCGAATTTTTATTCGGCCTCTCAGACAAGCTTTTATCTGCAATCGCAAAATCAATATTTTTTTGACAGCGTGATCGGGAAGTCAAAATAGGTTTCTGGGAAAGGCTCGTTATTGAGGGTAAAGTGCCACCATTCTTCTTTGAGAGGGTGAAAATCGTGAGTTACCATGAGATCGCGTAGCGTCTGGCGGTTAGCGAGCTGCTCGTCTGAAAGACAACCTGTGTAATCGGCAAAAGAGCGTTGGCCGAAGAAGTCAAAATTACTGCCCATGTCAACTATTTGACCTTTGTTCATGTCAAAGAGGCTAATATCAACGGTGCTGCCACGACTGTGGGCTGATTTGCGCATAATGAAGCCTTGGTCGAAGAGTTCGCTCTTACTGCGATTGGGATAGAAATATCTTTTCATGCGTATATCAGTTGGAAGATCCCCCCATTCTTGGAAGTGATCAACAGCTCTTTGAGGTCTGTAGGCGTCATAGATTAGGAGACGATAGCCTTTTTCGCACGCTTTTTGTGCTACAGATTTTAGTACTAAAGCTGCTTGTTCGGTCAGAAGGGCCAAAGGTGCTTCATATCCTCTGATTCTTTCGCCGACAAAATTAAATGTCGAGTAATAGCGGATATCGAGCAGAATATCGGGGACAATATCTGTTAATAAAACAAAGCTAGATGAATCTTTGGATATGTTCATTGTATTTTATAGGATAAAAAGATATTCGTAATTGTTGTAAAAATAAATAATAGAATTCGATTTGCATTTTTGATATTAATACTGCCGAAATGCAAATAATACATACATTAAAATCTTTCCAAAACCTACCTTATTCCTGCCTCTTTTCTCATCAAATTACCATACGTCTGTGAATGTATGATCTTTTATCTCCTATCAACTATCTTCTATATTTTATATTTTGCTTTATAAATTTTAGATATTATTATTTGTTTTTTTATTATGCATGATACTACTGTCTAAATGTTTTTTTAGCTTTTGCAATTTTCGATACGTAAATTATATAAAAGATTTGTATCTTAGCGTATTAGTTTTCGAGATTTTTAAAGCCGTTGTTTTCGATTATGCACATAAATCTTTAAGCTTCCAAAATTTGGGCACGAGCAGTGTAGGTGTAGTATTTTGTTCTGGAATTGGCCCAGTAACTACAATCCATATAGGATTTATCAACAATATCAAAGACGATTGGCTCAAGAGCATCATCGCATATGCGCAAGATACGACCTATTGGTTGGGCGATGTTGGCTTGTGGTGTGGCAAAAACTACAGCCCTAAGGTCTGGGACATCTACTCCCATGCTCATGACACCATAAGTGGCCAAGATGATTTGACTATTTGCTAAAATAGCTTGGCGTTCGGCCCCCTTGGTATCACCGGTAAAAATGTTTATGGATGCTTGGTCAATATTATGGACTGAAATGAGTAGATCTTTGAGTGTGTTCAATTGCTCTTTGCGTTCAGAAAAAACTACGGTTCTGCGTCCAGTGGAGGCTGCTTTGTGGATCAGTTTGGCTATGAGGATATTGCGTTCTTTATCCTTGGCTAAGCTTGAAATAAGTATGCCTCGCCTATGCTGACCATTGGGTATATTTTCCACATAGGTGTGTTTTTTCGCCGTAACAAAAGAAAACATATAAACTATCGGCTTAACCAAGGTCTGCTTTCGGATGGACAAAATCTCTTGACCGATTGACCAGCGATAGATTCCATCTAAGCCATCACTGCGTTTGAGGGTAGCGGACATACCGATACGATAGCGTGGTGCAAATATAGAAAGCGTCTGACTAAAGGTTTGGGCTGCGGCTACATGTACTTCGTCCCAGATGACTAATCCGAAGTACTCTTTGAATGCTTGGGGATATTTGTCTTTGGCTAGCGAGTGAATCATGCCAATGACGATTTTTTTATCACTAAAATCACAGATATCTTGTTGAGCCATGCCGATTTCATTTTCTTTGATATCGGTAAATTGAATGATTCTATCCCGCCATTGAGTCATTAAGTGTTCACGTGGTACAATAATTAAGGTCGTTTTACCGATAATTTGCAGCATACAGCAGGCGCAGACAGTCTTACCTGAACCTGTTGGCATATTGATGAGCCAGCCAGTGCGGCCATGCTCAAGTTGATAGCAAAAATTATTGATGACTTGGACTTGATTGTCCCGAAGTTTAAAACTATCAGCCATGTTTACAATTATATCATGTCCAAGATAGCGTTCATCAATTAGATTTTCGGTAAACTGAGCATAGTCACGCATATACAGAGGATAACCAAAATGGGTTTCTGTTTCTTTGGAAAGATCTATCTTGAGATTCTCTTCGTAGCGTGAATAAATTGTTAAAGATTCGATAATTGATTCAGATGTCGCTTTTAACTCTTCTTTAGGAACAAAAGCATGTGTCGATAATCTTATTTCGCTGTAAGGCATAAGAAATATACCAAATATTAAAAGTTATTATGAATAATTTTCTATAGAATTAAAGAAATAAATTACCATATTGTGATCAAATAGAATAAAAAATAAAATAAAATTAATCAATATTTCCATAAAATTAAAATATAATATAAAAAAGCATACAACAGAGATAACTATTGCAGCAGAATTTTTAACGATTATTAAAAATAACAATTAAAGTAGGCATAATGTATTAGATATAATATAGTAGAAGTGAAAATTATATAAGTTTAAGTCAGATCAAACAAACGTTTTGCTTATAGACTTGTAGAATAAGCATACAAGTATTTTAAAATATCAAGAAATAAGATAAAGAAATTATAATTTAATGTAAAAAATTACACGTTTTAAATTTTATTCATAGCCATAAAAAATATTCATGAAATTAAAGCTATTTTTTAACATGGGTAGTAGTAAAATATTCATGTCAAAAAAAGTGCTTAATTATTAAGCAATTACAAATATTTAAAACTTTACTAATTGTATATGAGAAACGTGATTAATAAAGATTAAGTTAAATAGAACATCATAAGTTTGAAACACAATTTATAACATTGGTTCGTAATTCAATAAAACGATCAAATAAATTTATATAAATATATTTTACTAATAGGATTAATGTTTGTTTTGTCGTTCAGCCATACCGGCTTTAACTGCACTACGTATATGGGCTTCTGCATCTTGGGTTATAGGTACATCTGTGTAGTATAATGCACCACTTGTGGCGCCTGTATCATCTTGAACTGCGATAAAGCGTTGCCACGATTCTGAAAGACTGAATAAAAATGGTGAAACTATATTGAAAAAGACAATCAGTCCCAGACTTATAACGATCAATTTGTACCAATTGCGAATTTTAATATTTGGCATAAGCTGTACACATGGGTCAAAGTTTTTTAGAGGGAGAATTAAACGGGTCCGTTTTGATCGGTCAAAGCTTGTAGAATATTAGATCGAAAATGCACTTTGTCAACTGTCAAAGGATCTTGAGATCTTGAAAAGAATTAAGGCTGTCAATTTTACAATTGGCAGCCTTAACTTTCTTATCCAAAGCGCCGTAAAACATCAGCCATAAGGCGGGGGATTAAAGCGCAATAAGTTCTCACCAAAGCCATCTAATCTATAGTAGCCATTCTTTTTATTAACAGTGTTTAGAATGGTTACTCACAAGCCTAAAGCTAAATTTTAGGGCAAGATGATTTTGGCAGATGAAATTTACCTAAAATTAGATCTTGCTCGTAATTTCGGGGAAGACCTTGTAGAACATTAACCAGGCCATAAACAAGGTTAAGATCAAGTTAAAGGTTTGGCCGCAAACATAAAGAATGATTGGCTTCCCACCCGTTAAGTAGGATTTAAGCTCGCGGAAGTTGGTGGTTAAACCGATAGCGATAAACGCCAAGGCAAAGAACCAACCACGGAAAGCTCCACCAACCTTGTTGGTGCCGTTTTCGATCATGATGGTTGCTGTATCTGCACCAAGGTTGGAGCAGATGATCGAACAAATGAGGGATACGCCCAAGAAGCCCAAGACAAACTTGGGGAAACGATGCCAAATTTCCATGGCGCCGACTTTTTCGCCTTCTTGCTTGTGAACCTTGGTTGTAAAGTAAATGGCCACAAAGAAGGCTGTCACGCCGATGAGCACATTTTGGATCATTTTAACTGTTGCAGCTACTTGCATGGCCTTGGGGCCAACGAAAGCACCAGCAGCAGCCACAGCGCCAGTAGCGTCGATGGTACCACCGATCCAGGCACCGCCTAAGATCTCAGGCATACCAACAGCACGAATGAGAGCAGGGATAACTACCATCATGATGGCAGTGAAGGTTAAGGAGAGACCAATAGAGAGGGTGAGCTCTTCTTTTTTGGCTTGAGCGGCTGCGGCGGTAGCAATGGCAGCAGAAGTACCGCAGACCGACATATCAGCAGAGATAACGATATTCAATGTTGGAGAAGGAATCTTCAAAACCTTTTGGCCGAAAATGTAGGTACAAACTAAGACGATAGGTGTAACAACCCAGGCCACGAAGATGCCAGGAATACCAATAGCCATTAATTTATAGATCAAAACGTCGGCACCCAAGAGCACCAAACCGGTTTTGATGTAATATTCAACCTGGGAACTGTATTTGAGGCCCTGAGGAGTTCCGATGGTATTGGCAATGATCATGCCAACCACGATGGACCAAATTTCGGCATTGAGGCCCCAACCTCTCATAACATCTTGTCGACCAAGAATTTGGGCCACAACGCACAACAAATAAACGCCTAAGAAGCCCAAGAAGAACTTAACAGGATTGTAGCCCATGAAAATGGCACCAATGGTGACCATTATTCCTAGGACTATCCCTAAACCAATCAATGATCCAATGATATTGAAGGGTTTTTTGATCTTTTTGCTAATTTTGGCCGTACTAGCTTTGGCATCGCGCCAGGCCTTGATGGCTGTGGTCGCGGCTGTATTTAGTTCTACATTTTGATAGTTGGCCTCGGACGCTGCTGCTTGAGCGATCTTAGCAGCTGCCAGGGCTGCGGCCTCTTTTTGTTTGGCAGCATCAACTTGAGGTTTTATTTTTTCATTGGCAGCGTTGGCCGCAGATTCGGAAAGGTAGAGCGAATCAAGCGGATTAGCATGCCAGGAGGCGGGAGTCTTTAAAAGCGTGAGGACTGATTTTATGGCCGGCAGGTTTACACCCTTAACATCTTTCAACTGATCTTGAGCTTGGAATAGTTCAATTGTCTTGATGGGTTTAGCTTTTTCAGCTTTTATGGTTGTAAGAAGCGGAGTGCTTTTATCTGTAAGATTTGGTTTTCCGCTCATAACCACGCACAGGGCTGCTGCAAGGATGAATAAGCCAAGCCATATGGCCCAATAATCTTCTTTTTTCCAAAGGTCAGACCATTGCGATTTGGCACGATCGACCACAATGTCAGAATTTTGCGACATCCGATTCTCCTTCAAGGATAATTTTTCTACCACCCGGTCGGGTTTTTACCTTTCGAAAATATCAACCTGCAATAGATTCGGCTACTTTCGTTTGTGCTTTTAGAAAATTAGAATTGGTCAGTGTTTTTGGATTAAGCTGAAACTGTTGTTGGGAAGCCCCTAAGAAATCTTAGGAGGGCAGTAGAAATTGACGTTTTTGATGTTATTTGAGCAATCCCTAACACGAAGGTTAGGTGCTATGAGTCTTTTTGGCGGCCAACGCATTTGGCAGAATATGCCCAATAAGTAGGATAGATCGCTTTGATTTTTGGCGAAAACAGCTCTTATGCTTTGAGTAGTGGAGACTATATTTTTTGTCCTTTGGTCAACCATAGTGTTAAGATTATCCGCTATGCGCGCCAGATGCGAAGATGAGCTTAACCGCAGATATTTTTTAAAGCGATGGTTTAACGGTTTCCGTACAAGCATAGCACAATATAGGTAAAATTGAAACCATAATTTTTCTCTTGACAAAAATGAGGTGTTAGGCTATCAACTGCAACGTATGTTATAGTTGGCCATTTCTTGTAATTTTGAGGGCTGTGTTCCCAGAGACGATTAATCCAAGTGTATTTGCTAAGACTTTCTTAACATTTAGCTCTTGCCGATAACTTTTCCTCTAATACCCTTCCTAAACTTCATCTCATTCCTATAGATTTTTAATCTATATGCGCCTTTTTCTTAAAAATTCCCAAGTTAACGAAAAAATTTTTTGAACTAAAAGCTTTTGTTTTTTACGTTTTTGAGCTTTAGGAATCTTTTTAGGTTTTTATTTTTTAAATTAAATATGTTTTTATTCGTAACCATTCAGGTGGGGTAAAGGGGATGTTGATTTTGTGGGGGTTTACCGACCCAAAAATATCTAAATTATCTCTAAATACAATCTAATATCTCGATTTTATAAGGCTTTTTCGATTTGAATTGCCCCCCCACCTGAATG
>JAFSZE010000143.1 GCA_017455745.1 Desulfovibrionaceae bacterium
AAGGCCCATGGTGAGAAAAGTTTCCTGGGCTCCTTCGTGAGTGATTTCAGTTACCACGTAATCGCGATTGAACTTTTGGTTGTAGTGATTGGTTAAGGTAAAACTTACTCCAGGTCTAAGGACTGGCACAGAGCCAGCACCTGTGAAGATGCGACTGCGGCAAATGAGCTCTTCGGCCCTGATTTTGGCTAGCCTATTTGCTTCGGCCTCAGTCTCGGCATTTTCGCCTGCAAGATAAACCGTACCAACTCCGGCCTTAGAGACATCGGCATTACCCACAATGATTTTATTTGGTTTTTTCCAGTCATAGCTTCTAACGATAACTTTTTGGGGTAACGGTGTTTGGTTTAGGGTGAAGGTGGTTAAAACTTCCTCGCGTTTATCGCCTTCAAGGCCTGTGACAGGCGAATATCTGATGCTGAGAGCGGATTTATTATGTGCTGATGGGCCATCAGCAAAAATTATTTTGTCGCCATCGGGCGTAAAGTAGAAATAGATTCCCTGTTCTTCAATGCGCCAAAGGATATATTCGTAGATACTTTCCCCATACTGCATAGCAAATTCTGGGGTCGGATAGTCGCTTTTGGTTAATTTAAAATCGTGTGCCAGAGTAAAAAATTTTTCTTTGGTCAAAAGATCTTTGACTACACTTTGTACGTTCTTTTTCAAGAAGATGGCACTTTGGACAGCTTGGGTTAATTTCCAAAAGGCAGGTCTTAATTCCAACTGATAGTAGGCATAACCATTAAAAAAGCCGCCTTGCTCCAAACGTGCCGGATAGCCAGTAAAGATGGCATCAGGGCCAGTTTTGCGTTTTATGGTCAAGGTTGCTGTTTCAGCGAGGACTTTTTCTGCATCTACCGAAGCGTTTTGACTCACAAGATTGATCGTGAAGGAGAAAAGCTGATTCAACCCCTCTGTGCCGTGAAAGTTAACGACATGGAAGGTTTCTTTGGGAAGTGCTTTGGATGTGAAGAGAAAAAATTCTGTATAAGGACTAGTAGCCATACAGTTCCCCGCATTTTTGTGTTAGTGGCAATGGAATTAGAGATGTTTTCTGACAGAATATAAAGTCTTTTAACTTTATGATGTGAGTACTGTAAGATGATCGACAATATTCAGTTATTGCTGATTTTGCATAAGCACATAGGTAACTATGAACCTGTTGGTTGTCTCAAGTCTGAATGCCTCGAACTTTTAGTCATATTTTTTTTATGACAACTTTCTTATCATTTATCATTATAGATACATTTATTAATGATGTATCTCGCAGCTTTCTTAATAGTATCGTTGATGCAGAGATTCTTTTTTTCGTAATTGAATAGTTATCGTTGCATTAGCCTAAAAGAATGGTATCTCCGCCCTTTTTAGGCATCCAAGGACGACCGGGTAAATTTTCCTTTTTCCAAAAGATCCGTAGATTTTGGTAGGTCTTTGGTGTTCCTAGATAAAAGCCCATGGTCGCATCAACCCCTAGCTTAAACTTTTTAGGCTTTTCATCTAGCGGATGGATGGTTAGTTCATAGTCTAGGGGTGCGTCCAGAAAGAGGTCCATATAACGTTTGATGGCTTGATAGTTAGATGCACCTGGAAGAAAGCTTTTGACATCATCTGTGGCCACATGGGTTAGGTGGATACGGAACTTGCCAGTTCTATCTTTTAAGCACATCCCTAGCATGGCATCTGTGCCTAAAGTAACCGAGCCGGCACCTAGTCTGGCCCGCTGGTCTTTGGGGATTTGGACTGTCCGCTCCACACATTGCTCCACCTCGACATCGTAGCGCTGCAAGACGTAGGAGAGAAAGAGTTCTAGCTGCGCTGCTGAACGGGTGCGGCGAGCATAGATTTCTGTCAGATAAGCTTTGGGTAAGCCCGGTTCTCTAAGACTCGCATCCACCTGACCTCGCAAACAAAATTGCATGAAGGACACAGCATAATCTTCGTTTTCAACTGTGCGGTTAGCTAGGAGGTTGTGGTTAGAGGTTAGAAAAGCCAGTTTGCTTACGTGGTTATTGACGATATCGAGAAAGTCGCGGGTAACACTTTCATCATTGCGGGCTTCTTCCAAAAGCTCTTCTGTATAGAGCGTTGGCAGTGGCCCCATGGTGCTATAGAGGCCAAAGATGGCGTTGGTTACAACGTATTTGTGATGATCATTCTCGACAAGATCTTGGACCTCGGTGGATGGAAAGGCCAAGGACAGCCAGGGGCGAATAAAGATGTCTTTCTCAAGATATTCCAACTGCTCTTTAGGTGTTTGGGCATTGAGATACGCCAAAAGATGGATAAGGTGATTTAAGGTAAAAGCAGATGGATTTGCGAGAATTTGCGCCCTTAGATCAGTTGTTTCTCGCCGAGTCTCGGTGGCCATTTAAGCTCCTCTCCAGTAGCACCAATGGTGAGTTGAAGTCTCGAATAGGTATTTAGATTGGTAAATTCAGCGAAAAAGCGATCTAAAGCATTGGCGAAAAGATAGAGATCGCCTTTGGATACAAAGCCTACGGGATCTAGAGTTAGTGCTAGAAGGCGTCCGCGCAAAAGTCTGCCACCAAAGAGTCGTTCTTCGGGACTAGATGAAAAATTGGCTACAGCCTGAACGCGGCGCACATCGGCTGCCGCAAGTTCAAAGGCAGCATCTTTGTTAGGCAAATAGAGTTGCAATAAAGAACGTAGCGCTTCAGGGGAGGCTAAAGAGAGGAGGTTAGCGTTCATTAAAGAGAGAAAGCGCCAGAGGAGACTTTCATCAGTTGGACGGGGCAGCATGGGGGCTGGGGCCATGAGATTGGTGAAAGTGGCCTGGACCGGGGAAGAATCGGTGGGCAGACAGATATCTCCAGTTTTTAGACTGCCGGGAAGAGAATGGTTTGTACAGAGAAGGTCAATGGAGAGAATAGCGTGCTCTGAGGCTAGTTGCTGTTTTTTTGTGCGGTAGAGTGGGGCAAGCAAATGCTCAATGGAACCATCTTTTTCGGATTTGCGGTAGCGTAAGCTGTAAAAAAGTCCCTCATCATCGGGATCAAAAGCTTCATAGGGCTTACATTTATATGTGCGGCCACCAGAAAACATGGCCGTAACATCTTCTACAGCCACGATCTCCATAAAGTTTTGTTTTCCGTTCTGGGGACGGATAAGATATTCCGATCTTGTGTGGTCAACTGTGATGGGTTCAGCCGGTACGCGAAACACATTGGCTGCTGGCACCACATTGATGGCAAAGGAGTCTGTGGAAAAGTTGGGTATAGTATCTGAGGAGCCTTTGAGCCGGAAGGTTATTTTTAACTCAGTATCATTGATGTCAAGGGGCAGATTATCAAGGCCATCTATTTCGATGGCTAAAAGCTGTTCGGGAAAATGGAAGTAGCGCAAAAGTTCTAGATAGCCGCGATGATTTTTCCGGTTTCCGGGCAGACGAATGTCGGTTAAGGGCAAAGCTTGGTGGCGGATAGCATTTTTGGGTAGCTTGATGGTCTGACTCGTTGTTTGGACAGTAAGATCCAAGGTGCGAGTTAGAAGAGCAAGAAAGCGTTCAGATGCTTTGGCATAGGAGCCTGTGCAGTAGAGGATGAACTTGCTTGGCAGAAAGTTTTTTAATGGGGCCCAAGAGCCAAGGGTGATTGTAACCGTAGTTGACGTTGCGTTGGGAGCTAGGAGTGTTACGTCGCTAATGATTAAAGGCAGTATCTGGAGATCTTGGCTTGTGCTGTAGATACAGGAAATGCCATCCACGGGATTTGAGGCAATCTGGGTTCCGGTTGGGAGAAAAATACTCTCGGCAAAGCTAGGCTCGGTATCAAAACGGATGAGAGTTGTGGAGGGAATGGGTAGGATAGCTTGGGGAAAGACTAGACGTAAAAGCGCTTGGATAAGATTGGGGGCGGTTTGGTCTAAGCGTTGTTGAATTTTGGCGCAGAGCCAGGCTGTCCCTTCAAGAATACGCTCAACGTCTGGGTCAGAGCTTTCGGTTAGCATCATGGGGGCAATGGCAGGATGCCTGCGGGCAAAATCATGAGCACCTTCGTGCAGACGTTGCAACTGATCTCTGTAGTACCGCTCCACGTTTTGATCCTTGTTTGTATCCTCTATGGTAGATATTCAGAATTTAGGATATGTTTAAGTTTTAAGTGAAAAGTTTTTTCTATGAGAGACAATAAAGATAGTAAAAAAGATAAAGATGGTAGATTTTTTTTATTAGTGAAGATTGTGCTATAAAATGGTAGTATGTAGATATTTTTTTTATTATTAAAGATTGTATTATAAAATGATAGTATATATACTTTTTTATTATTAAAGATTGTATTAAATCTGGTTTAATTTTATTTTGTTTGTTTTTGTTTAATCGTGTTTGATTGGCTTTAATTGGCTTTAAAATAGTATATTTAAATTTGGTTTTGTTTTGTTTGGTTTGGTTTGTTTTAGTCGCGGTTAGTTTATTTTAAATTAATTGGGTTTAAATTGATATATTTTAATCTGATGTGCTTTGTTTTAGTTTGGTTTAAATTGGCTTAATTATTACGTTTCCAGCATAATGTTGGAACAAATCACGTTACTAGCAACAGACATAGAATGTTGGGACAAATAACGCTGCTAGCAACATGTATAGTGATGTATGTATAGAGCTTGATGGATATTTATAGATAGCCGTGTTCCAAAAATATGGCAGAAATGTAATCTAGATTAAGAGTTTCGTCCTATAGTTTTTGTTTTATTGTCTTATCTTTTAAGCGTAATATAGAGCAGATCAGAAATTTGTTCTCTTACTTATCTTTTATTTGTTGGTATTTACTTATGCTTTACGTTTATATTTTTTTTTGTAAAAAGCGTAAAAGCATTCTTGTGTCGCAAAGTTTGGTCTAAAAAAGATTATATTTTTTTATATATACCAGATAAATTAATCTGGCTTATAATGTCTTACAAGCCACGCACCTTATGATGCGTGGCTTGTTGACGATTATTGATGCCAAGCTATTACGTTTTCCGCGTAATGTTGGAAGAAATAAGCCAGATGTCGCTATTAGAGACGGAGATACACATAGTTTTGTGTTTCAAAAATCTGCAGAGAGGTAATATACCTAGAAGCTTTTGATCATCTTATCGCGTTCTTGTTGGAGTTGTGCTTTTTCTGTATTTTTTAATGCATTCATATCTTCGGTCAGTGCCTTGACGCAAGAAGCTTTAATGTCCCGAGCTTCAATGGCAAATGCCGCTTTTTTACGTGAGCTATCAAGTATGGTCCAGTTATGGCCTGCAAATTCGCGGACATATTTGCCGTGATGGACGTCTCTGCGATCATCTATTTCCCATTGGGTGGGGGTAAAGCCAAAACGCTCTTTGACGGCCTTATAAAAGGTATTGAGATCCTGTCCTTCAATTTTTAAGTTTGCTATCTTATGTGGGTGATTACAGATCAAGAGATCAATCTTGTTAAAGACAGCCATTGGATCATCCAAAATAAAGACCATGTGGGTGTATGGTGCAGCAAGCTCCCATTTCGTCTGTTGGTAGCCAAGATCGTTTAGTTGTTTAAGCAACTTGCTAGGTATTTCATCCAAGGAGACGCCAAAGATTTGTGGAAGATCTGGTGGAGGATCCTTTTTGCCCCCAAGGCTTGTCTTGGAGGCGGCCTTATCTTTTTGCTCTAAATCCTTTACGTCTGCCTTTAGGGATGAACTAGTTGGAGATGGACTAGTTTGTGTTGCAGGCTTAGCGGCAGCTGTTGGCGCATTTTTGGTTTGATCTTTGGGGGCATCGGCGGCTAGAGCTAGCCTGCTTGCCCCGAAAAAGAGACCAAAAAGGAAGATGCCAAGGGTCAATAGACCCAAGAGAAATCTTGGTCGGCCCAAGTTTGGCTCACGTTTTGGAATAAGCGTACGGTTTGCCCACATCTGCTTGCTCTTAAACGAAGCTAGCTACCCAAAAGAGTTAGGCTGTAGAGGTCAGTTTCATCATCGTCCGGGAAGGCTCCAAAGAGGATTTCATCCGGATAAGCAGATACGCGGACATAATAGGATGTGTTGGCATTAAACTCGTTATGGACGCCAAACCCTACACAAGGAATGTCATGGACGGAAAGTTTCATACCTTCAACTGGGTAGTTTAAGGTGCATTTTTCCGGGATTGTGCCAGCAATGCCTACGCCATGGGAGGTGGGGACACCTTTTTCATCTTGGGCAATGCCCGAGGCAAAGAAGGCACCTTTCCAAAAGCCCTCCCGTGGTCCCACCTCAAACCATAGACCTAGACGACCCAAATCATGAGCTTTTAAGCGATACTCGGCAAGATTGGGCTTAAAGGTTGCAGCACGCACGGCGACCTTGGCGCCAAGGCCATTTTTAACGATTTCAGCGCTTTTTAAGGGGGTTGGCAGGCTTTCTAAATCTTTTGTGCTAGCACTTGGCGAGATGATGATTGGAAAATTGCTGCCCGCATCGTTTTGGATATTTAAGGCAATTATGGCAAGAGTTTTGCGCAACAAAGGATTGGCAAAGTCATTGCCAGCCACAACCCAAGCCTGATAGGTAGCTAGCTCGCGGCTAACATTAGCGATAGCCATGGCATCCTGGTTTGTATCCAGAAAATGGGCCGCAACGTCTAGACCAGATTTGGAAAGTTCGGAGCCGAGCAACTTGGCTAGGCCATCATTTTCTTCAAGCAATGTCAAAAGGACACGTTTTTTTCCGGCCATGCGATTCTCCTAGGCAAAATCCATGTTGAAGGTGCCATCTTCGCCAACTGTAAGATTGACTTTTTCAGGCATAGTCGCAGCTGACATATGACTTAAGATGCTTTGCGCAAGTTTGGGCAAAACAGAACCTTGGAGAATGTACTCGATGTTGCGAGCGCCAGTTTCTGTTTCATTGCAGCGTTCAACGATCTTTTTAACTACGTCATCGTCAAAGGTTAAGGTCATGGATTTGTTTTCTTTGAGTCTCTTGGCCAAAGCTTGCAGTTTTAAGGTCGTAATCTGGCCCATGGCTGATGGTGCCAATGATCTGTAAGGCACGATGGTCATGCGGCCAAGCAAAGCCGGTTTAAAGTGTGATGAGAGCACCGGTTGGATCACAGGGAGCACATCGTCCATATTGACGTCTTCCGACTGGCTAGTCATTTCCTGGATGATGTCTGAGGCTAGATTTGATGTGATCAAGATGATCGTGTTTTTAAAGCTGACCTCTTTTCCTTCACCGTCAGTTAAGATGCCTTTGTCAAAAACCTGGTAGAAGAGATTTAAGACATCGATGTGGGCTTTTTCGGCCTCATCCAAAAGGACTACCGTATATGGCCGTCTGCGGACAGCCTCGGTTAACATACCACCTTCACCATAGCCCACATAGCCTGGAGGGGAACCGATGAGGCGGGAGACCGTATGTTTTTCTTGAAATTCGCTTAGATTAATGGTGACCACCGAGCTTTCGTCACCAAAGAGAAGATCAGCTAAAGCAAGGCCTGTCTCAGTTTTACCTACACCTGACGGGCCAACCAAGAGAAAGACGCCTAAAGGTTGATCGGGGGCACGCAATCCAGCTTGAGCTGCCTGCAAGCCTTTGGTTATAGCCATAAGTGCTGCATTTTGGCCCATGATTCTGCGGCCCAAAAGTTGATCTAGATCGCGCACAGTTTTGGCCTGTTCTTGGGCCATACGACCCACGGGAATGCCTGTCCAGTCGGAGACAACTTGGGCCACCACATCTTTGGTCACTTCCACATGCACCGAAGGAACTGTGGCGCGTAAGGCATAAAAAGTATCTTTAGCACTTTCAAAGGCCGCTTTGGCCTCTTCTAAAGATGGAGAGTTTTGAGAGCTATCAGCACTTTCTTGGCTCTCATTTTCTGGCGCAACTGTATCTTTTGCATCTGAGAGATGCATGGCATCAAGCATGGTTTGGCGTTTGGCAACGAAATCGGCGGCAGCATCCTTGGCCTTTTGCCAGGAGTCTGTGATACTGGCTACTTCCTGGCTTAACTTTTCAATGTTAGATTCAAGCTCAGCCACCCGACTTTCATCAACGCTAACGCCGTTGGCGTGGTCACGTTTCAAGCCTTTTAATTCCCGTTCATAGGCCTGGATTAAGCGTTCTTTGTCTTCCAATGGTCCTGGTTTAGCTGAAAGGCTAACCTTGACTCTGGCACAAGCTGTGTCCAAGAGATCGATGGCTTTGTCAGGGAGAAAGCGGCCTGTGATGTAACGACCGGCGTAGGAGGCTGAGGCCGAAAGAGCATCATCGCGAATCAAAACCTTATGGGCTTTTTCATAGTTTTCGCGGATGCCGCGTAAAATTAAGGTTGCCGTCTCAACACTGGGCTCTTCAAGTTTTACTAGCTGGAATCTGCGGGCTAAAGCTGGATCTTTTTCAAAATATTTTTTGTATTCTTTCCAGGTGGTGGCCGCACAGGTGCGGATCTCACCACGAGCTAAGGCTGGTTTCATCAGATTGGCTGCATCTGATCCTCCGGCAGCGCCACCGGCACCAACTAGCATATGGGCTTCATCAATGAAGAGGATGATTGGCACTTCGCTAGCTTTGATCTCATCAAGGACGCCTTTGAGTCTGCGCTCAAATTCGCCCTTCATACCGGCACCGGCTTCAAGCAAGCCCATATCAAGGCTGATTAAACTAACCCCTTGCAGAACCTCGGGCACATCACCTTGGACTATACGTAGCGCCAGTCCTTCCAAAACAGCTGTTTTACCAACACCAGGCTCACCCACAAGGATGGGGTTATTTTTCCGTCTGCGAGCTAAAATATCCACCATTTGGCGGATCTCGTCGTCGCGTCCAAAGACTGGATCGATCTTGCCATCCCGTGCTTTGGCTGTGAAATCGTCGCAGAATTTGGCAATGAAGCTTTCTCCGCCGGCCTTGGCTAAAGCTTGGCCACTAGCGCCTGCCGCAGTAGGTTCTAGGGATACAACTGCTGTTTCATCGGAAGCATTAGCCAAATCATTGAAGCTGCGCAAAAGTTCATCGCGGTTAATAGCCGCAAAGATATCAGAGTATGCACCTTGGGCGTAGACAGCTGGTTTGCGCAAAAAAGCCAAAAACACTGCCCCTGAGCGGATTTGGGCCAAATTAAGGTCAACAGATGAAATGAGCCAAGAGTTTTCTAAAAGCTCAATGAGCAGGGGAGAGAAGACGGGTCTGCCGGCATTACCCAAACGAAAATCGTCCAGGGCCTGATTGAGCAAACGTTGGGCTTTGGCTATGTCTATACCAAAGCGTTCCAGGATGAGGGGAATATCGCTTTTTTCGTCGGCTAGGCAGGCCAGAAAAAAGTGTTCTATTGTCACCTCATAGTGGGTTCTTGTGACAGCCTGACCTGCAGCAGTGGTTAGGGCCTGTGTTGAAAAGGCATTGGATTTTTCAAGCAGCGCTTTTAGATCAACGCCGGTCATGGACTTCCTCCTCAAACATCTCTGCTATGGTTGCTCTATTTTAAGCCAGCTATATACAAATTAAGTCAACAAAAGCTCTTGATGCCTTGCCAAGCCTTTTTGGCAAGGCGTCAAGAGCGTGCGGGAAAAAAAAGACTACTTCTTCCAGTCGTCTACGTATTCAATGTTGCCGTCATTGAAGGTCCAGGTAATTTTGGAATAGGTGAAGGCAACTTCTTCCATATCCTGGTAGGGTTTGTTTTCTGGCAAGAAGGTCGTTGGTGTGTGGTGTTTCATGGCTACCACAATGGCCTGCTCCATTTTGACGGTGTAGTATTTCTGTTCGGTGCCGTCTTCTTTGATACGGTAGAAGTCCATGACTACTTCGCACTGCTCACCTGTGCAGCAGGCTTTGTAGAGTTTGGGTGAAGCATTATCAACTGCTTTGACGATGGTGTAGGGATGATGGATACGTTGACCTGTGGGCAGACCTGTGTGGGTGTCTTTGGGGATTTCCACAAAGTGATCCACGGCGTAGACCAAAACTTTATCCTTTTTGTCGCCGCCTTGGGGGCAGTTGCCTTTGATTTCACCTTGATTTTTGCCAGTAACCTTCATATAGGAAGTAAGTGCCATAATGCGCTCCTTTGCAGTTTAAGAATTAGTTTATGAAGAGAAAAGTAGATTGTCTAGTAGATGTTGCTTGCGCAAAATCGGCTATTTTTTGTCTAATTTACCAACTAGTGACAGTGTGAAATTGGCGCCCATGTATTTGAAATGGGGGCGAGCTTTGAGACCTACAGAGTACCAGCCGGGATCGCCCTCCACATCGTGGACCTCAATTTGGGCCATGCGTAGAGGCCGTTTGCTGCGGGTGGTGGGATCGGGATTGTCCATTTCGGTCACATATTGGCTAATCCAAGTGTTCAGTTCGCGTTCAAGGTCGCCACGTTCTTTCCAGGAGCCGATATTTTCGCGTTGAATGACCTTAATATAGTGCGCGAGCCTGTTCATGATCATCATGTAGGGCAGCTGGGTGGAGAGCTTAAAGTTCATCTCAGCTTCCTTGCCTTCGGGTGTATTGGCGAAGATCTTGGGCTTTAAGCAGGAGTTGGCCGAGAAGAAGGCTGCGTTGTCTGAACCCTTGCGCATGGTGAGGGCGATGAAACCCTCTTCAGCTAGTTCATATTCACGACGTTCGGAAATTAAAACCTGGGTTGGGATTTTTGTCTCCACTTGCCCCTGGCTCTCAAACTGGTAGAGAGGCAGGTTTTCAACCGTACCACCGCCCTGGGGACCGATGACGTTGCTGCACCAGCGGTATTTGGCGAAGCTATCGGTTAGGCGTGTGGCAAAGGCAAAGGCCGTATTGCCCCAGCAGAACTTCTCATCATTGTCAGCTTCTTCTTTGAAGTTGAAGGTCTTGGCTGGAACCGTATCTTCGCTATAAGGTAGGCGTAAGAGGAACTTGGGTAGTGTCAGACCCACATAGCGGGCATCTTCCGATTCACGGAAACTGCGCCACTTGGTATATTGCGGCATTTCGAAAATGGAATGGAGATCTTTTAAGTTGGGCAATTGATCCCAATTGTCGATGCCAAAAAATTCTTTGCCCGCTGCGGCAATGAAGGGCGCGTGAGACATGGCGGCCACAGATGCTGTGTATTGCAAAAGGCTCATGTCTTGCGGTTTATGGCTAAACTCGTAGTTAGCAATCATGGCACCGACGGGCTTACCACCAAACTGGCCATACTCGGCAGTATAGATGTGCTTATATAAGCCTGATTTGACGATTTCTGGGGCGTCTTCGAAATCATCTAAAAGATCTGATTTGGAAACGTTGATGAACTCCACCTTGATGTTCTGGCGAAAATCTGTGTTGTCCACCAAATACTTCATGGAACGCCAAGTGCTTTCAAGCTGACTGAATTCT
>JAFSZE010000144.1 GCA_017455745.1 Desulfovibrionaceae bacterium
TAAGCTGCTAATATCAATTAGATTAATAGCCTTTGAATCAATAGTAGTAACAGTTTTGGCCTTGCCTGTTGCGATCTGAACTTGATTAATGTCATCAGATGGCTCAGAGGTTTTTATGGTCATCTTTTGACCTTTGCCAATGATAAAAGTAGCTCCACCAGTCGATTGTAGAGTTAATTTTTGACTGCTTTTATAGGTCCATGATGACGTATCAATTGTATCAGCACCTGCAACACCATCAACCAACAAGTTATTGCCCGTAAAATTTTTGATGGTAATAAAATCATCAGTATCAGCCAATCCCTCAAGAGTCTCAATATTTACTAAATTAGTTGCATTAGATGCAATAGTAATATTGGTATCACCATCACTATCATTACCTGAGAGATCATTAGCAACTTTTAAAACAACTTTATCGTTACCTTTACCACCATCAATATTTAGAGTTTGACCATGGGCAATAGCGAATGTATCGGTGCTAGCTCCACCTTTAAGATTTAAAGTCTGAGTCCCGTCTCTAGTCCATGCGCTTGTATCGAAGTAATTTTCGCCATTTTTTAAATCAACTGTTAATGTCTTGCCTTCAAAAGAATTAATAGCAAGAGAATCTGCTCCGGCTACACCTTCAACAGTTTCAACATTTTTCAGTGTAAGCCCTGCATCTCCTCCCAGAGTTGTATAATTTGGGTCATCAGAAACATCTCCGGATATGTCTTCAGAAGAGGCAGAAGTTACATCTTTTAGAAAAATTTTGTCAGAACTAGCCCCACCATCAATGGTGAGAGTCTGGTCTTTGTTGATCGTAAATGTATCAACAGAATTTCCGCCATATAAAGCAAGAGTTTGATCGTCGCTTTCTTTCTCCCAGCTAGTCGTATCAAAAGTATTTTTGCCACCCATTCCGTAAATGTTTAGAATATTAGATTCCGAATCTGCTGATTTATAAAATTTTTTTATAACAAATTTATCTGCACCGCTAGTACCTTGTAAAGTTTCAATCCCAGTTAGCTTTAATTCCTTATCATCAAGATTAATGACAGCTGATGCTTTGCCACCGGAAAGAATAGCTTTATTATTTTCAGATGTGCCAGGTACCTTATAGGTTTCGCCTTTTTTTAGAGAAAAAATGCCATATTTAGCTTTTGGAGTACTAGCAGCCATACTTACAATCCTTATATAAAATTATGTCAAAATAAATAGTATTGAATCAAATTTATCAATATTAGCTTGCTAATTGAATTTTTTTTAGGATCGGATAGGCGCTTTTTAAGGGTAGCCTGATCATCTATTGCGGACGTGGACTATGGAGTTTTTTTTCGGAGAGATACGTCGCAGCAAGCTTTAAAAAATTATCTCTGCTTATCTCAGCTTATCGGGCAAATCCGGTTTTTGATTAGCAGTTTTGCGGAATTGGACATTCCAAAAGAGGGTGTTGCGCAGCAAAAAACAGACCAAAAAGCTTGCAGAAAAATTTAGCTAACCAAAATCAATGCTAACCTGTTCTCCATCGCCCCGCTTTACGATTTCCCCAATTTGCCAAGCGCCCATCTTAAAGACGCGGATCCGGCTGACAGCCTCTTCAGCTTGCTCGGCTGGCAAAATCAAGATGTAGCCAATGCCACAGTTGAAGATTTGGAGCATTTCTGGCCAAGTCAAGTTACCGGTATCTTTGAGCCAGGTAAAGATTGGGGGCATATCCCAGGAGTCAAATTTTATATCGGCTGCAATGCGTTCAGGCAGTGTTCTTGGAATATTGTCGTAGAAACCTCCGCCTGTGATGTGGGCCATGCCTTTGATTTCCATATCACGCAAGAGATGACGGACAGTTTCCACATAGATGCGCGTCGGCGTAAGCAAAACTTCCCCCAAGGTCTGACTGTTATCAAGTGGGAAGGGATCAGCTAGCTTGAGATCATTTTGTTCAACGATTTTGCGCACCAAGGAATAGCCATTGGAATGGATGCCAGAGGAGGCAATACCAACAATGGCATCGCCTACACGAATGGATGAGCCATCAATCAATTTGGCATTATCGACTATGCCAACACAAAATCCGGCCAGATCATATTCACCGGGGGCGTACATATCAGGCATTTCAGCCGTTTCACCGCCAAGTAAGGCGCATTCGGCCAACTTGCAACCCTGGCTAACCCCTTTAATGACCGTCTCGGCAATATCCAAATCAAGCTTGCCGGTCGAAAAATAATCGAGGAAGAACAACGGCAAGGCGCCTTGTACCAAGATGTCATTGGCGCTCATGGCCACAAGGTCAATACCGACTGTGTCGTGGCGATTGCAGGCAAAGGCGATTTTTAATTTTGTGCCTACTCCATCAGTAGACGCTACCAAATATGGTTCTTCCATATTGGCCAAGTCAGGGCGAAACAGTCCCCCAAATCCCCCAATATCAGCGACTACACCACGAGTTTTGGTACCTGCGACAATTTTTTTGATCCGATCGACAAGGGCATTGCCTGCCGCAATATTTACGCCGGCTTCGGTATATGCTTTAGCTCTATCCACGGGCATGTATTTTAGCCTCCTTGATCTGGCGCAAGCCTAACAGAAAATTTCTAAAAATGCGAGAGCTTAAATTCAAGTATTTGTGGGCGAAAAAGCTTATTCTAGACAGTTTGGCATTTTAAGGTGGGCGTGGCTTTAAGCATTATGCGTTGTGTGAAGCGTTAAAGGCAGATTTTTTTAAGAATTCAAAGAAGGTTGTGTTTTTTGATTTAATCATAAGGTCTAGCAATTATCTACGATAAGGCTAAGCATAGTGCAATTGACGCAAAGTACGTCGGGGCAAACTAGGCTTGGCCTAAGTTTGCGCTAGTTAAATTTAGGTTGAAAAAGTTGCTAGAGAATTTTATACAGGGGCGTAGAATTTTAGCCAAGCGTGGCGCGAAAAATCTTTTGATCAAAATGAGGCGGAAGTTGCGTTGATTTGGAGGCTGATTATGTGGCGAGTAGGCATATTGGGCTTAATCCTTTTGTTCGGGGCAAGTCAAAGTGTGTTGGCTGAGGAACTTGGGGCGCCAAGCGGCAGTCACAACGAATATAACAATTCCAATATCTATTATTACGGGCAAAAAGGCGTTGACCAACAGAATAACGACCAGCAGTATGGCATTAGAACGTTTCGTGATCCAGAAACAGGGGATAGAATAACACAAGTCCGGACTAAACGTCAGCAGCCGCAAGAGCAGCAGCAGGTGCCTCTTTATATACAACCTATGGTTAATCCCCGCTTTTAGATAATTTTTTTACGATATAGATTTTAAGGATAGAGATTTATGGCAGATACTTTACTTTGGCTTGCTGATAATGGCGGGGTTGAATGTTTGGTTTGCGGTCATCATTGCCGCCTAAAACCTGGCATGAAAGGTCGCTGCGGGGTGCGCATAAATAAAGATGGGCGTCTTATAAGTGTGGTTACGGATCTAGTTTCAAGCATCCAGATGGACCCCATTGAAAAGAAGCCCCTGTATCATTTTTTGCCTGGCAGCAAGGTTTTTTCCATAGGCAGCGTTGGCTGTAATTTCCACTGCACCTTCTGTCAAAATCATCATATCTCAGTTATACCCAAAACTGGTGTGATCAATGGCAGGCGTACTCCTCCACGCAATTTAGTTGAATTAGCCATTCACCATAAGGCTAAAAGCATTGCTTTTACCTATAATGAACCCACGATTTCTGTGGAACTAATCAACAGTGTGGCCGAGATTGCCTTTGCCCATAAGTTGCCCATGGTTTTAGTTAGCAACGGCTATATGACCCCAGATTTTTTGGATCTGTTGGAAAATAGAATTCGGGCCATCAACGTTGATCTTAAATCGTTTAGGGATGACTTTTATCGGGAGTATTGCGGTGGCCGGTTAAAACCAGTTTTGGAATCGCTCAAAAAGATTCGCAAATTAGGCTGGTGGCTTGAAGTTACGACATTAATTATCCATGGCGTAAATGATAGTCCGGAAGAGATTCGCGACTGTGCTAGGTTTATCCGCGATGAGCTAGGAGTGGATGTGCCTTGGCATTTGTCAGCTTTCCATGGTGCCTACCAGATGGTTAACCACCCAGCAACAACGCTAGATCAGCTCCAGGCAGCTTGGACTATCGGCAAGGAAGAAGGGCTCCACTATGTTTACTTAGGCAATGTGGGCGCGGCCATTGGTGGCAATACTTATTGCCCTGACTGTTCCCAATTGGTTGCCGAGCGTTCGCCTTGGAAGATTAGTTTTCCAGCTTCAGGTACTTGTCCTAAGTGTGGCAAGGATATTCCTGGAGTTTGGCGTTGATTTTGCTTTATACGGGTTTAGGCAAAGGAAAAACTTGCGCCTGTGTGGGGCAAGCTTTGCGAGCCCTAGGCCACAATTTTAAGGTGGCTTTTGCGCAATTTATTAAGCGACCGGGTCAGGCTGGCGAGCAGGTCTTGTTAGCTAGACTTCTTGGTGAGCGCTTTCGAGTGCAGGGCTTGGGCTTTGTGCGTGAGGCTGATTTGGCTGCACACAGAGCCTGCGCCAAAGATCTGGTAGTTTGGGCGTTAGCCCAACTACCAGATCTCGAAATGCTTATTTTGGATGAAATCTGCTATGCCTTGCACTATAAGCTTTTAACCAAAGATGAAGTTTTAAATTTAATACATAAGGCTCAAAGTTCTAACTGTCATGTCATTTGTTCTGGCCGTTTTGCCCAACCGTGGCTCATTAATCTAGCTGATTTAGTAACAAACTTTGATAGTCCTAAACATCCGTTAAAAATGGGTCAAAAAGCCCTCCCAGGCATCGAGTTTTAAGACTCAGCTTAAACTGCCTTAAATTGCCTTTATTTTTTCCTTCCTACTTCCTTTCTTCCCTACCAAGCAAAGCAGTGTGGCTAATTGTTGCTGCAATGGCCAAAAAACTGCCTCTAGCCACAAAATCTTTCTAGCCCCCCCACCTTTCCACCTCCTCCATTGAGCTTAGCTCACAATTCTCAACTAAATTCCAGATACCAGCTGGGCACACGCCCACACAAATGCCACAGCCGATGCAGAGATTGGGATTGGCTACATACTTAAAGCTTGTCTCGCTACTCTCACGGCTTATGGCCTGCTCAGGGCAGCTTGTCTCACAGAGGTGACAATCTCGACAAGTACCACAACTAACGCAGCGCAGATAATCGTCTTTGGCTTTAGGCAAATCTTTGCTATTAACCTTGGCAAACCAGGCTGTGTGCAGTCTCTCTTTGGGTATCTTGACTTTGGGTGTGATTTCATAGGGGAGATTTAACAAAAAACTGTGACAGGCTAAGGCTGCTTGGTTAGCTTTAGCAATAGCATCGGCTGCTAAACCTTGGCCCACACAATCACCAGCAGCAAAGATCTTTCTAGCCACATATTGTTTGGCATCTGTCTTAATATAGCCTTGGTGTGATTGGAAAGAAGTAGGCAAAAAGTCAAGGTTTGGTCTTGACGATGTGGCTAAAATAATCAGATCGGCTTGGAAAATTTGGCCAGTTTCGCTTTCTACAGAGTTTGTGTTTATTTTGTTGATGACAACCGGGAAGTGAAATTCGCAACCAGCCAAAGTCAAATTTTTAAGTCTTTGTGGATCAGCCATACTTTTGTCTTTGGCTAAGCCTATGAGACGTTTTGCACCCAATTTTAGAGCCATGCTTATGGCTTCTATGCCTAGTTCATCTAAGCCAATGACTAGCACAGTTTTTGGCATATCGGAAATTAATCCAGAGTTGATCTTGTTCAAAAAGACTTCGGCTAGACAAGCTTTTTCAGCACCTGAAATTTTTGGAAGCTGATGCTGACTTCGTCCAATGGCTAGTATTACGCCATCAAAGTCTTTTTCTATTTGTTTAAATGTTTCATGTGAAACGTTCACTCCCAATTGAAACTGCACACCAGATTCTGCAATGCGGGCAATTTCTTGAGCCCAAAGATTTTTGTCGAGTCTGGCATCTGGCAAAAGTTTGGTAATTTTGCCCCCAGCAACTTTTTCCTTGTCAAATACCGTAACCTGATGGCCAAGATGGATCAGACGCCAGGCAGCTGTTAAACCAGCGACACCTGCGCCAATGATGGCTATACTTTTTCCATTGCTTTTTTGGGGTTTGGCTAGGACTGAACTTTTGGCCAGCATCCCTAAACTTTTAATCTGGATGGCTTCATCTATACTGGCCCTGGTGCAGGCCTGCATACAGAAGTTTGGACAGATGGATCCGCAGACTGAGGCTGGGAAAGGATTTTTTTCCAAGACCAAGCTTATCCCAGAATCAAATTTTCCCTGGCGTAGCATATTGTAGCGCTCTTGGGTGGCAATGCCAGCCGGGCAGCTGTGTTCACAAGGTGCGGCATAGAGGTGATTATTCCATTCAGGTACTCTTAAGCGGTAAATGCCCCGCCCTACTAGTCCTAAGTGTTCACCAAAATCTGGAAAGACATCGGAGAAAAGACCGTTTTTGATCCAGCGAGTTTTGCGAAATTCATGGATGCTAAGTCTTTTTGGCTCATGATGCGTACGGTTGGGGATAATTTTTTGCCAGCCTTTAAAATCAAGGAGGGGGGCCAAGAGATCTAATCTTGAGATTTCTTTTAAGAAAATGGGCAAGCCATGAGCTAAAAATTGTTCATCTGTGCTTGCGAGTGGCAGCAATTGGACATCTTCTGCCAGATCTTGAATTTTGCCACGCACATAGACTGTGCCACCAACCATGCCCACGCAGGGGCGTTCGCCTACGATGGACTCAAGGCAATCACAATCAACTCCACAGACAACTGCTATGCCGCCGCTCATGAATTCAAAAGAAAAACTGCCCGTGGATTTTAGAATCCAAAGTTCTGGATCGGAAGCACTAGGATCTTTTTTCATGAGCGAGCCAGTTCTTGTGCCAGCTCGTCCGGCAATGTAGATGGCCCCCTCTGCCGCGCAATGTCCGGCTGTGTCACCACAATCACCAAGAACAGTGATGTTTCCTCCAGAATTTAGCCACCCCACATCAGCAGGGGCGGATCCATCGACGATGATTTTTGTTTTGGGTAAGGCCATGGCCCCAACCCGTTGACCTGGATTTTTGACCTTAAAGAGGAGTTCTTGGCCGCAACTATTCCAGAGAGGTCCGCCTATATCGTGTTGGCCGTTAGCCAAGATGGAAAATTCGGTTTCACCAGCATCAACAGCACTTTTGATCTTGAGCCAGAGATCCTGCGTTGAGATACGTTTGTGGCCATCCAAAGTTTTGATTGTAAACATTAAATCCCCTTCCTAGCAGGCAAAGGCTAAGCCCAATTTTTGCGCAATGGCGGCATCGGTTGAGATTAGTGCATCGCTGCGGCCCACTGGCAGCGAGCTATTGCCGATGGGAGCCAAAAGTTTTTTCAATTCACTATCAAAGCTTAAGACATAATTGACGATGGCTTCAGCACCACGATCTATATCCAGTCGTAACATCAGCCTAGGATCCTGGGTACAGATGCCTGCTGGACATTTGCCGCTATTGCATTGATTACATCGTCCTTGCTCATCACCAACGCAGCCCAATAGTTGAATCAAGATTTTCCCAATGAAGACACCGTTGGCTCCCAAACAGATAAGTTTAAAACAGTCAGCTGCCGCCTGACCAGACAAGCCTACTCCTCCACCAACCCAGAGTGGGATGTGGCCTTGTCGACCTTGGTTGACGCTTGTCTGATAGCAATCACGCAATTTTGAGACTATGGGGTGACCGGTGTGATTTAAGGAAATTTCATTGGCAGCGCCAGTGCCCCCTTGGATACCATCCAAAAAGAATCCGCCACAGATTCGATAGGGATCACGTAATAGATTGTTGTAGACAGCAACCGACGTAGCACTTGCTGCGCATTTGATGCCTACTGGTACGCGAAAGCCAAAAGCCGCATTAAGCGAGAGATGCATCTTTTGCACGCTCTCCTCAATGGAATAGAGTCCTTGATGGTTAGGTGGGGAGTGGAGAGTGGTTTTAGGTACGCCACGGATGGCTTGGATGTGGGGAGCTACCTTATTTTCAGGCAAAAGGCCGCCATCGCCTGGCTTAGCCCCCTGCCCTATCTTAATGATGATGGCGCAGGGATCGGTGCGCATTGTGGGCAAAGCTTTGATGATTCTATTCCAACCAAAGTGGCCCGAGCCGATTTGGATGAGCATATATTTGAGTTGATCGCTTTGCAGAAGCTTAAGCGGCATACCACCCTCACCAGAACTCATCCTAACAGGCAAGCCGCACTCTTCGTTTAAATAGGCACAGGCCAAGGCGATGGCCTCCCAGGCTCGTGTGGATAGAGCTCCGATGGACATATCGGCAAAGAGGAGTGGATAGATCCATCTAACAGGTGGCGTTTGGCCTGTAAGTTTAAGATCAGCCCCTTCAGCCGTAAGCGGTAAATCATCTGCTTTTAAAACTCGTCCCAGGGGGGACCTAAGATCAAAGGTATGTCGTTCGGAATCAAGAGCTGGGTCAGTCATCTGGGAAATGCGGCCAATTAAAATCTTATCCAAAGTGCGGCTTGGATTTAAATTGTTTCTACCGCCACGTTTGATGGGGCCTGTGAGTCTTGCCAAAAGTTGCTGTCGGCTGTGGGGATTTTTAACTGGATGAATGGCGTGATTGGGGCAAACTTTGGCACACATCCCACAGCCAGAACAGCTATGGGCCAAATCATTTTTTTGGCGAATGATCGGTTGGGTTTTTCTTTTGCGGGTGGGTTTGGGCTCATTGGTTTCTGAGACGGTGATGTTGTGGGCTTGCGGGGCAACTTCGATGGCATTAAAGGTGCAGGTTGCTACACAAGAACCACACAGTGTGCAAAGTTCTGGGTGGTAGCGAATGATGAAATCTTGGTCACTAACTGTCAGATCTTGAGTGGTTATTGTTTCCATATTTTAACCTCAAGATCATTATTGATGGTGACAAGTTCACGTTCGGCAGTATAGATATCCTGGCTTAGGTCGCGTTCAGGCATGATAGCGTTTAAACCGCAAACCTCGGACGATATGGCTACCCACTCTTTGGTTCGCCCGATGACTACGGGGCGCAGTTTTTTAGCATCACAGAGACTAAGCATGGTGCCATCGGGTAGCATGGCAATGATGGTATTGGGCCCATTGAGCTCTAAGTTGGCCAAAGATTCGCGAATGATGGTCAAAACCTGACCATCGGGCCTTTTTTTGGCTTCTTCTAAGGGCAGAGGCGTTAGAACATGCTTAAAGTAGTTGATGGGCCATTTTAGTTCCCTGTGTACATAGTGGAGAGAGTAGAGAAAGGTTTGCGAGTCTGATTCAAAGCCAATGTAGCCACGATGCAGAGATTTTTGCAGCTCCATGTTTTTGGTAAAGAAAGTGTTCTCCCCATTGGCACAGAGTGTGTAGCCTTGGAGAAAGAAGGGATGGGCCGCATAGCGCACGATGGCGTAGTTGGTGTTTTGTCTACATTGCACCACAATGTTTTTAGCCAAAAGTCGACTTTGATCTTCCCAGAGCCTAAAATATGTTGCTATATCAGCCGGATCGCCAATCTCTTTTAAGGTTAGAACATCTGGCCAAAAGGAGTAGACATAGCCATTGTCATTGATGGACAACAGTTCGCGCAAGGCGAGTCTTGTATCTAAAAGCAGATCTTCGCGGGCCTTTTGGGAGCGGTATTGATAGATCTCTGGATAGTCGTAGGTTCTAAAAACATAGCGCGGCATGGCGTGGATGCTGAGATTGGGATTTTTCGAAACCTCTGGAACCCATTGCGCTAGCTGCACAAAGCCGTGCTGTTCCATGTAATCATTGACTAGCTGAATACCTTTGACGGTACAGGCCATGGATAGGAGCGGCATCTGTTTTGAGTGAGCAAAAACACCGTCCAAGTCCTGCATGACCATGGCAAAGCCTGAATTATCATGCCCTTCTTGCTGCGGGAGCATAAGCTCTAAGGCTTTTTTGGGCGGTAAAGGCGTTTGGCTTTTGATGGCACCGATTCTACACATATGATTTCCCAAGATTGTTTGGGGCAAGGCTATAATTTTTCATCTTGCCCCAAATTTTAACTTTTCATGTCGCAAACAAGTACTTTTCTTAGTGAATCCAGAGTAATTCTTGATATTTTGGCAAGACCCACATCTGATCTGGGAGCAATTGCTCCAATGTGTCACAGTACGTCCTAGCCTCTTCCATGGCTGGGATGATATTGTCACGGGCCATGATGGCTTGGCCGCTGCCTTGAGTTGCACGGTTAGTTAAATTGACTGCTAGCTCAAGTTTCTCGCAAGCTTCATCTAAGCCTGCGATTTGGCTAGCCAGAGTTTTAAAGAGCTTTTCTTCGACCAAAGTTGCGGCTCCTTTGATTTTTTGCACATCAAGGAGGCTTTTAGCGGCATAATCTTTCATCTTTCTTGCTTGCGGCATGATCTTGGTTTTGATCATGTCGATTAAGAGATTGCCTTCGATGATCAATGTGTGGGCGTAATTTTCAAAGAGGATCTCTTGGCGCGAAAGCATTTCGCGCTCAGTTAAAATATTGTGGCGCAAGAAAACTTGCATCACATCTTGATCGCTATAGTGCAGTAAGGCATCGACGGTGTTTGTGTAGTTGGGCAGTCCGCGCTTGGCTGCTTCCTTGGGCCACTCGGCTGTATAGCCATTGCCGTTAAAGATCACAGGCAAATGTTCCTGAAAGAGTCGAGGTAAGAGTTCTTGCAGGGCGGCATTTAAATTTCCACCGCATTTAACCTTCTCTTCAAGTTCTGTGGCAATGTCATCTAGAGCGCAGGCCACAGCGGCATTGAGGGCAATGTTGGCTGGAGCAATGGATTGGGAGGAACCTACTGCTCTAAATTCAAACTTGTTACCGGTAAAAGCAAAGGGACTTGTGCGGTTACGATCGCTTAGATCAATGGGGAGAGGTGGAAGAGTTGAGACGCCAATTTCCATGCCAGGTTTGTCTTGGCTTTTACCATGGATGCCAGCCACGATATCATCAATTACTTGGGTCAATTGCTCGCCCAAATAGATGGAAATGATGGCAGGCGGAGCTTCATTGGCACCGAGCCTGTGATCGTTACCGGCGCCGATGGTTCCAAGACGCAGGGCTGTGCTGTATTTGTGGACAGCACGAATCACAGCTGCCAAGAAGACCAAAAATTGGGCATTATCTTCTGGTGTTTTGCCAGGATTAAGCAGGTTTTGGCCGTCAGAGGCGCAGAGAGACCAATTATTATGTTTGCCACTGCCATTGACACCGGCAAATGGTTTTTCGTGGAGCAGACAGATAAAACCATGTCTTGGAGCAATATGCCGCATTAAGTTCATGGTCAGCATATTGTGATCAGAGGCTGTGTTGGCATCTTCATAGACCGGGGCCAATTCAAATTGCCCTGGAGCCACCTCATTGTGTCTAGTTTTGGCCGGAATGCCTAAAGCCAAAAGTTCCTGCTCAAGGTCTTGCATGAAACTTAAGACACGTTCTGGGATGGCCCCAAAATAATGGTCGGACATCTCTTGACCTTTGGCTGGTTTTGCGCCTTGTACTGTACGGCCACAAAGCAAGAGATCTGGTCGCAGGATGGCTAAATTTTGATCCACCAAGAAATATTCTTGTTCTGGCCCAACCATGGCTTGGACAGATGTGGCCTGTTTATTGCCAAAGAGCCTTAAGATGCGCAGGGCTTGTTTGGAGAGAGCATCAATGGAGCGCTGGAGGGGAATTTTGCGATCTAGCGCTTCGCCCGAATAGGAATAGAAAAAGGTTGGGATGTGCAGTGTGGCTCCATAAGGTTCATTGATGATAAAGGCAGGTACCGTAGGATCCCACGCTGTGTAGCCTCTAGCCTCAAAGGTTGAACGAATGCCGCCTGAGGGAAAGGATGATGCATCGGGCTCCCCTGTGATAAGCATTTTGCCTGAGAACTCGCTAATCACATGACCTTTGGTGGTTGGTGAGAGAAAAGCATCGTGTTTTTCAGCAGTTTGGCCGGTCATGGGTTGAAACCAGTGAGTATAGTGGGTAGCGCCACGTTCAATGGCCCAATCTTTCATGGCGTTGGCCACAACGTCGCTTATGGCCGGATTTAAGCGTTTGCCAGCTTGCAGAGTCTCTTCAAGTTCTTTGTAGATACCTTCAGGCAAGCGTTTTCGCATGGCATCTAGGCCAAAGACGTTTTGTCCATAGATGACATCCGCTTGTATGCCCCATTTTTCTTTATCTGCTGTGACAGGTTTAGCTTGAGCCGCTTTAAATAAAGCCTTGTGCCGTGGATTTTCCATCTGTATGCTCCTAAAATTGTTAGTTTTTGTCGTTTAGGGTTTGATTTGCTGTTAAAATAATATGAATATTAGTTGCCATGTAGCCTATATATTTAGATGGCGTTTGTACCACGTTCACCTGTTCTTATTCTGATGGCGTCTAAAACTTCGCTTACAAATATCTTTCCATCCCCTACTTTGCCAGTTCTGGCAGTAGCTACGACAGTATTGATCACTTGTTCCACCTGCTCATCGTTGATCACAAGTTCGATTTTGACTTTGGGCAGAAAATCAACTTGATAAGTGGCTCCACGATAAACTTCAGTGTGGCCATGTTGGCGACCATAGCCACGAATGTCTGTGTAATTCATGCCTTTTAGGTCCAGCTTGTTGAGCGCATCACGAACAAGTTCAAGCATACCTGGGCGAATGATGATTTCGATCTTCTTCATGAATGTATTCCTAGTACTTTTTACTTATGATATAATAGATAGTATAATGCATCGTGTCTGCTATTGTTAGATAATATTATACCCACGTTCATTGTGTTCACTTAGATCAAGACCTACATATTCTGAATCATTTGCTACTCTTAATGTTACAAGCGAATCTACAATTTTTAAGATTATTCGTGTGACAATATAAACGTAACCCCATGTGCCAATTACAGAGATAAATTGTGCTACAAAGAGCCATGCATTGCCGTTGAGTAAGCCATCTACGCCATTAACGCTAGCATTAGCAAAGATTCCGGTAGCCAGGGCTCCAAATGTGCCACCTAGACCATGTATACCAACAACATCCAATGCATCATCATAGTTGAAGAGATTTTTTAAGAGTACGCCGCCATAGCAAATCATGCCACCAATAAATCCTATGAATATGGCGGAGATTAGTGAAACAAAACCTGCTCCCGGAGTTATGGCTACAAGGCCTGCTAACGCTCCTGAAATTACGCCTAAACTTGTGGGTTTGCCTGTTCGCTTCCATTCAACGACCATCCAACCCAAAACGCCTGCTGCAGTAGCCAAATGCGTGGTTAGAAGTGCATGACCGGCTAAATTATTCGAGGCTAGAGCGCTGCCAGCATTAAAACCAAACCAACCAAACCACAGTAAGCCGCCACCAAATAAGGTCAGAGGTAGATTATTGGGCGCAAAGGAACCTGTTTTGATTCTAGGTCCTAGAGCTTGAGCACAAGCTAGAGCTGCGGCACCTGAGGCCATATGCACAACTGCTCCACCCGCAAAATCGATGGCGCCCATTTTAGCCATCCAACCGCCACCCCAGACCCAATGGGCCATGGGGCAATAGCAAAAGATGATCCAGAGACTTGAAAAAATGAGTACGGCCTTAAATTTTATGCGTCCAACGTAGCTTCCTGAAATCAGTGCTACCGTCAAAACGCAAAACATACATTGAAATCCTACAAATACCGTGTGGGGGATGTTTGGGGCGGCTTGAGCCGTAGTTCCTTCCACGTTTTGCAAAAAAATATACGAAAAATCGCCTAATATACCGGCTAAATCTTGCCCAAAGGCCAATGTGTAGCCAATGATGGCCCAAATAATGGTGCTAAGCCCTAAACTGGCATAGCTGTAAATGGATGTGGCCAAAACGTTTCTGGAACGGGCCAAACCTCCATAGAAGAGAGCTAAGGCTGGGGTCATGAGCATGACAAATGTCGCGCAAATGATCATGAAGCCGCAATCAGCTGCTGGCATTTATGTACCTCCAAAATGTGCATTCGCCTGCTTAAAGCAAGGCGTATGCCATCTGCCCTAACTGCCTTTAATAATTACGTTTTTACTGAGGATTTCCTTTAAAATCAGCAGGGTTAAGATATAAAAGCTACCAAAATGTTGCTTTTTATCTATCCAATATTTTATAGTTGAATCACAGATTTGCTTGCCCAAGGTCTTTTTACCTTTGTATTCTTGCAATGTTTTGGGTAAGAGTTTATGGCTTTTCAGTTTGTTATTTGGAGGTTAGAGGCTTCATGCGCGTCCGCTTTTATTTTTGTCTCCTTGCCTTTTTGGCCTAGAAATTGCTTGAGGGAGCGTGAAAAAATTTTTTCAACCGAAATGTAGATTTTCTTTTTTTACGAGGATTTTTTTCCTTAAAACTGGGCCTATAAGCCCAATACGGCTCTTGTAATCATGCCATTTGCTTGAATCTACGTTTATGTAGGTTTTGGGTTATTACTTATAAAAAAGGGGGGAATTTGACAGCCAATTTTTTCGTCATGACACATCAAAAATAATAAACAAATCCATGCTTTCTCTAAAAATGTAAAGTCAAGTTACCATAAATTGATTACAAAAGGCACAGGCGGTGTTTATTTGAAAATCCAGAGTGAATGTTGAAGATAAGCAATGTTGCCATATTAAAAATGATACTGTGCAAATAATATCGAATCTCTGTAAAACGAGGGTTTGTGCGAAAGACGCACAAACCCAATATATGGCATTTAGCACTCAAGGCCGTTGAAAGGATCAGCAATGTTTTAGGGAAGAAAATTTGAACTGCAAGAAGATGATATTCATCGTTTATTTGCAGAATGTGGTTTAATACTTAGTAAAAACAATACTCAAAGACAATGTTGATAAAACAATAGAAAGTATTTGTGATTTATTTCTATAGGTTTATCTACTGGTTTATCTATAGGTAGTATTGTTCATATATCGATTAAAAACTATGCGATTATAGATCAAGCCTTATTGTTTACCAACTAGATTTCCAAGCGATTTAATAACACATGATTTTCCACCACATCCTACTCCCATGCCATAAACTCGTCTGAAGTTTTCATCAATGAATTGCGCGGCATATCTCCGCTTAATTATTTGGTCTGTAGCAGCATTTGCAGCATCAAGACGTGATTTATAAGTACTTGAGCCTTTTTTTAATTCCAAGATTACAGCAATTTTTGCATACCTATCCGAAATAATTATATCAGAATATCCATCACCATTTTCTGGTTCAGACTTTAAATCAATATTTTTTTCACTACTGACCATACTCAAAATTCCGTATATAAATCCATGATAGAAATGTTCAGATCCGCTATCGCGTATGCTAATAAACTTGTTGAAAAGTTTTTCTAGAAGCTTAGATGCGGCGTTATGTTCATTTTTCATTAAATGCTGTAAAAATTTTTTACCACTTCGGAACCAAACAGGATTTGATTGACTGTATAATTGTTTTAGTTTAACCTCAAAACATTTTTTAATCTCAAAATTTGGAATTCGTAAATCGACAATATCCTTTAATTGGGAAGCATCAGTGAAGGTTAGATAGCCAGTTTGAAGAATAAGAGTCATAAAGCTTTCAAAGTTTACACCCTGATCCATAATATCAGGATATGTATTAAATTCCTGTAATGAAATTTTTTGAGGAACTCCATTTAGAAGTTGTTCAATACGAGTAAGGTCGTTATATGAATCACCATTAATAGCATGTTTAAGAAATAGTTCTATAATATCATTTCCAGAGGTATTGACCCAGTAAGGCTCAGGAGGAAGGTTATTATCTTTAGATTCAATGATGTGAGAGCAGTACTGCAGCACACTCCACGGACAAAATAAATGTTCATTTCCCATTCGATAACCATCATACCATTCTTTAATAGTTTCTTTACGAGCGGAAATTTGACAATAATCTAAAAGTTTATAGGTTTCATTTCTAGTAAATCCAAAAAAAGCAGCATAAGGATTAGCATCCATACCATAGGTTACAAAGTTGTTAGCATCTGTAAAGATACTTTGATGAGCAATTTTAAGGCAACCGGTCACGATTCCCTTCAATAACCACGGATCACCATTTTTTTTAAAAGTTCTACTACTAATTTGCTTAATAATATTAAGCATTTTGCTATAATACTGGGTATCGGCTGTTACAGATTTTTGTAATGGAACATCATACTCATCAATAATTATGAGTACTTTTTTATTATACTCTTTATGGAGCATTGTTGCAAGAAAAGGAATGAAATTCCCCATTATCCATTCAGCAGTTGATAAAACACTTGGCTGTCGCAAATCGAGAGATTCTTGATTGCAGAATTTAAAATACCTTATAAAAGTATCGCGATCAGCAATATTTATTTTAGAGCTTTGGTCGAGAAATAGAAATTCACGATAGATGTCTCCAATTGTTTGGAGAAAAGGTCGAATTGCTTCTATATAAGAATCTCCTTTAATATCTTTAAAGGAGACAAATATCACAGGAAATTCACCCATGAAATTATCTCTGAGTTCTTTGTATTCATTACCAGCCACAGCAAGATTTCGTCCATTATCAAGAAAAATTTCTTCTTGATAATGTTTGTCACCAGGATTTTGGTAATTAATTCTACAGAAAGATGATATCATATCCATGTTCAGAGATTTACCAAAGCGCCTCGGTCTTACAAAGAGTGGAGCTTTTGTCTTCGCTGGGCCCAGAAATATATCGTTGAGGAATCTAGTTTTATCAACATAGTAACAGTTTTCTTTAATGAGTTCTGCGAATTCTTCTCCGCCAATATAAAAAGATATGTTATTACACATTTATTAATACATCCGATTTTATTTAGGATTTTAATGCTGAATTTGCCTAATTTACTTAAGCCACGGTATCTACTATATTTAAAGTATTGTGTACGATACACTCAAAATAGATCAGTATATAACAAAAGCTATTAAATATTTAAGTAACTAAATCATATGATTGCTTGGCGTTTTTCTCTATCAATAATAATCACATACGAATATTTATCGCGTTTATCTTCTTCATATGGCTGTAAATATTGTTTTTGCATAATCTGCTCTTCACCTTTATTTTTTATAGTATCAATTAAGTCGTTTTTACTTTTAATTTTAAATTCAAAAATAATAATATTGTTATCTGTTTTTATAATTATATCTGACCGTCCAAGAGAAGAATGCACTTCAGACTCGACAGATATATTTGTACTCTTAAGCAATACGATAAAAATTGCTTTATAAAATCCATCATCATCTTTCACAAAATAATCATATGGAATATTGGCTAGAACATGATTATAAACTGACAACAATCCATCGATATTAGAATTTTTTATATATTTAAGTAATTTATCTTGAATACTTACAAAATCGTGGATACAATATATATCCTCAGCATATATATCAGCAATAGCTGATCTAACTTCATAGTTTGTATAATCAATTATAAAATTATCATCATATTTTTCTTTTATTGTTAGGTATCCTGATTGAAACAAAAAACTTTCTGGTGTTGTCTTATCAATTTCGTGGGTCTCGCAAAATGTTTTTCTTACTTTTAAACCGGCATATTTCTCAGGATTATACATTTTATGATTTAAAATAAATTTTACTAATGAAGTAGATCCACAGGATAAGAACCAAAAATTATTAAATTTATAGTTAGCAAAAAAATTCAATATTGAAAAAGGATTATAAACTTTAGATATCCCATCAAAACTATATCCATCATAATAAAATCTAATTTTATCAAATAATGAGCTATAGCCAGTGATATCTATATCATCCGGTAAATTTTGTAAGTAATAATTGAAATATTTCTCGATTTCATCAGATGTATATCCAGACAACGATGCATATTTGTCTACCATTGAAATATCATACAAATTATTCATTGCTGAAAATATTCCGGCTTTTGTAAATCTAGATATACCAGTTATCATAATAAATTTTATATATCTATCACATGATTTAATTAAACGATAGAAAATGCGTAATTTATCACGACATAGTTCAGCCTTCGAAGAATCTATAATATTATCAAGAATTAAACTATCGTATTCATCTATGAGTATAACAACACGTGAAAGTTTATTAGATGCAGATCTCAATATATTGACCAAAGATAGACTGTATTCATCGTCTGGTTTAAAATTAAGATTATAATCGTCAGCAAAATATGTTAAATTTTTATTTATCCATTTATCAAATGATAATTCGTCACTATACTGACTCATATCAAAATATAAAACTGGATTTGGATGTTTGCTCTGTTCTTTTACCCAATCATATGCATATAATCCTTCAAAGAGATCAGTATTTCCTTTAAACATCTCCTCCAATGTTGATAACATTAAGGATTTTCCAAAACGGCGAGGTCGAGATAAGAAAAATACTCTGCCTTCATTTATAAGAGAAACTAGAAATTTAGTTTTATCAACGTAAAGGTAATTCTCGGAACGTAATATATTAAAATTCTGTATACCAATGGGCAACTTTAATGCGTTCATAGAAAATACTCACCGTCATTCAGATGATAATATATCATGAAGTATAAAATTAATGTGATGAATGGATAAATTGCTAAGATTAAATTTACAAAACAAGATATTGATAAAAATCATACAAATTGCAAAAGTAATTTCACGAAGAACATCTTTTAATCTAATAGAATATTTTTATTACACTAAAAAATATCATTAATTGTTACTATCTCATAGTGATTATAGAATTTTTAATTACTCAATTAGCAATATAAAATTAACATAATCGAAATATATTTTCTATATCATATCGCGTATAGAAAATATCTATTATATTTATACAATAACAGTTTATATCGTAAATACTCATAAATGTTCTTAAATATTATTAGGTATCAGAACTCTTTCTAAATGTTTTAAAACTCAAATTATATTTCTTCATTCTCAAATTCATCATACGTTCAGTATAGCCTAAAGTATGTGCTGCAGTACCAATATGTCCATTGGTATTGGTGAGGGCATTGATTAAGGCATTTTTTTCAATCATTTCAAGCTGTTGTTTTAAATTTTGTGAATTATCAGTGCTAGCAGAATTTTTATTATCTGGTAAAGTTCCAATAATCTCTTTTGGTAAATGACTTGGTAAAATAAGTGAACCTTTGGCTAGGAGCAAAACAGCACGTTCTAAGACATTTTCAAGCTCTCTTACATTTCCAGGCCAAGTATAATTTTCCAAAAAGTCCATGGCCTCATAGGAGAGACGAATTGGCGGGCCGTCTTGGCTAAATTTTTTTAAAAAGTAATTGCATAGAGGTAAGATATCGCTTTTTCGTTCTCGAAGTGCCGGTAAAAAAATGGGAAAGACATTTATGCGAAAATAGAGGTCACGTCTAAAGTTTCCGTCTGCAACCATTTGGCTTAGATCGCGGTTAGTGGCGCAGATTAAGCGAACATCTACTTTCTGGGTTTCCATGCCACCAACGCGCTCAAAGGTTAAAGATTGCAAGACGCGGAGAATTTTTGCCTGCATAACTACCGGCATTTCACCGATTTCATCCAAAAATAAGGTGCCGCCATTGGCAAGTTCAAAACGGCCTTTGCGGGTATAGCCTGCTCCGCTAAACGCCCCCTTTTCGTGGCCGAAAAGTTCGCTTTCAATCAAACTTTCGGGTAAGGCTGCACAATTTAGGGAAATAAATGGTTTGTCGCTTCTTTTGCTCTGATCGTGAATAGCGCGGGCGATTAATTCTTTTCCTGTGCCACTTTCGCCTATCAAAAGGACCGTGGCCATAGACGGGGCCACTTGATTGATCAGTTGATAGACGTTTTGCATTTCACTGGAATTCCCAATTATTCCTTTTGGTCTAAGCTTATTTTGATTTTGTTCATCCATCTTGCGTTGGCTTTCGATGGCGGCATGGGCTAAAATTGAAGCAATGATCTGCAAAAGCTTGGTTTCATCTTCTAAGGAATGATTGGCACGTCTTTTTTGATCAACTGAAAGAGCACCGACAATTTCTTGATTTATTTTGATTGGTACACAAATAAAAGAAATATTTTCTTTCTTTAAATCCCTTGATCTAGTCTTATTAAGAAAAAGCGGCTCATTGGAAACATTATCAACATACATGGGCCGCCCAGTCTCAATAACTTTGCCCGTAATACCCTCACCGCGAGTATAATGGCCGCGTTCAAGCTCACAGGAGTTAAGGCCATAAGCTGCATGAATGCGAATTTCCCCTGTTTCTGGAGAAATTAATGTGATTGTACCACGCATCATCTTCAAATCTTTAGCCATAAGGGTTAGAGCACGATCAAGAGATTTGGATAGATCTGTTACTTGATTCATAATCTGAGATAAATTATATAAAAAATCAAGTTGCTTGGCTAAGTTTAAAGATGTGATCATAATTAGTAGATATAGTGTTATAGAATAATTTATCCGATATTTATTTAGTAGATCAACTAGCTAATATGATATAATTTATTTACTATATTAATTCATATCTCGTTTTAATATATTGTTTGTTAAGCTTTTTAAATGTGAAAACCAGCACTTGACTAAAATAATCTTGATTTACTCAAGTAAAATTCAGATAGATGATATTACACTTCTCTTGTAATTTTAGAGCAAATTAGTTAGCTAGGCATCGGATAGACTGACATAGACATATAGCCGAGTCCAAAAAATATGGCATAAATGTAATATTTTTTTTAAATAGCTTTTTCTTCAATTTGAGGTGCTTCCTCTTGGGTTGTTGGTACTTCATCTGGATGGTGTTGTTTTTTGTGGGGATTTTTGCCAACTGCATCTTCGCGTTCTGGAACAACGATAGTATCTTCAGCTTTAGGTGGTATGAGTAGGTAGCTTGTGAGTTTAACAACACCATCAATGTGTCGTGCCGTACGTAGAGCAAGTTTGCGTTCAGCCTCACTTTCAACCACACCTAGCAAAACTACTCGTCCGGCATTGACCTCAGTGTCGATACGTGTGGATGAGAGACCCTTGGTACCAATCAAAGCGGCTCTTAAGCGGCTAGCCAAGATAAAGTCACTATCAGCGGCAGTGGCTTTATCAAACCAGTGGGTTGTGACGGATCTGGGATTTTTGCTTTGGGCAATATGTAAGGCTACATCTTGAAGATGGGGGGGAATTTGGCCAATCAAAAAAACATGTCTGTAGTAACAGTAAACTGAAATGGCTAGACCACCGGAGAAGTTTTTCTTAACTAAGGCTGTTTTGATGCTAGTTGCTAAAGCTTTGTCATTGGTCATTGTATCCAAAAGCCGCTTATCATCATAGATGCTATAGGCGCTGCAGCCATGGAGAAAAAAAAGGACTAAAAATAGCAAACAGAGGGCGCGTTTATGCATATATTTTTTCGCTAGAAGAGTAGCAAGGTTCTAGCGACCTCCTAAAAATAGCTAGTGGATCATTTTAGACTTTGGGAAAATTGCTTTAGATTAATATGCCCTACTGGGAGACACGTGTTATTCTCGCGCCAACAGCATTGAGTTTTTCTTCAAGTTTTTCGTAGCCGCGATCCAAATGATAGATGCGGCGGATATGTGTTGTGCCTTGGGCCGCAAGACCGGCTAAAACCAAGGAGGCGCTAGCGCGAAGATCTGAAGCCATAACTTGGGCGCCAATTAAGTGAGGTACGCCTCTAATCATGGCCGAATGGCCTGAGATTTTGATTTGAGCTCCCATGCGGGCCAGTTCTTGCACATGCATGAAGCGGTTTTCAAAGATGCGCTCTTCGATCATGCTAGTTGAACTAGCGATGGACATTAAGGCCATGATTTGGGCCTGCATATCGGTGGGAAAACCGGGATAGGGTTGGGTTTTAACATCAATGCCATGGAGACCTGTTTTGCCAAGGCTGGCTAAAACGCCATCGGATGTATTTCGGATGTCCATCCCCATCTCTTCTAACCTAGCTACCACCGTTTCCATGTCTGCAAGGGGGCAATTTTTGAGCAAAAGTTTGCCATTGGTTATGCCAGCAGCAGCCAAGAAGGTGCCAGCTTCAATGCGATCTGGCATGATGGCGTAGTTTAGGCCATGTAAGGCTTTGACGCCTTCGATGTGGATGACACTTGTGCCCTGCCCTTTGATGTTAGCACCACAGCTGACCAAAAAATTGGCCAAATCCACAACTTCAGGCTCACGGGCCGCGTTTTCTAAAATTGTTTCGCCTTCGGCTAGGACTGCGGCCATGAGTAAATTTTCTGTGCCGCCAACGGTTGTGAGATCAAAAGAGATTTTGGCACCGTGGAGTTTATGGGCGCGGCCAATAATATCGCCGCCATCCAGATCAAATCTAGCGCCCATTTGTTCTAGGCCCTTTAAATGCTGATCAACCGGTCTAGCACCAATGGCACAGCCACCAGGCAAGGAGACACGAGCTCGACCTAGCCTAGTTAAGAGCGGTCCTAAGCATAAGACAGAAGCCCGCATGGTGCGAACAAGATCATAGGGCGCTTCGGGCAGGAGGTTGCCAAGGCGGGTTTTAACCGTGTGCTCTTCGTGTTCAACTTCAATGCCTAAAAGTTCTAAGAGTTTGATGGTCGTCTTGATGTCCTGGAGCCGTGGGACATTATTAAAGGTAAAGGGATCATCTAAAAGAATGGCGGCGAACAGGATCGGGAGGGCAGCGTTTTTTGAACCGCTGACAGTTACTGTGCCGTGGAGTGGTACGCCACCTTCAATGACAAATTTATCCATATATCACTCTGGGGGTAAAAACGTTTTTTTGGTCTCGTAAATTGGCAAATTGTGAGTCGAGATTATCGCACCTGTCAATGGAAAAGTGCAGCGCATTTCCTTGTTTGATTAGCTAACTGGCTAAAAATAAAGGACTTTTTTCTGACCAGTGGCCTTCAAAAAAAATAGTTGCAAAAAATGGGGCCTTGATTTACAAAGAAGGCGGATGGCGAGAGTAGCTCAGTTGGCAGAGCACCTGGTTGTGGCCCAGGGGGCCGTGGGTTCAAGTCCCGCCCCTCGCCCCATCCACAAGTTTATGAATTGCTTGTTGATTGGCAAAGTAGTTGCCTATATCAAGCTGCCCTGCTTGTTTCGAATTGTCCGCATTGACGGACTTTTTTTTTGCAGAAAAACTGCCGCAATTTTTATTAGCATAAGCAGGTGCGGATCCCAAAAATTGTTTTTTTTGTTGACAATAGTGTTGTTCGTCAGGAGAGGTTTGTGAAAATAGCGATTGCGGGCACAGGTTACGTAGGCTTAAGTCTAGCTGTGCTTTTGGCACAAAAAAATGATGTTACTGCGGTGGATATTGTACCTGGGAAGGTTGACCTTCTCAATAAAAAACGTTCACCCATTGAAGATCGTGAGATTGAAGATTATTTGGCACATGCAAAGCTTTCCCTTAAGGCTACCCTTGATGCCAAGACTGCCTATAGTGACGCGGATTTTATTATTATAGCCACTCCGACCAACTATGATCTAGTCAGCAATAAGTTTGATACATCCTCCATCGACGCTGTGCTCAAAATCGTTGAGCAGGTCAATCCTTCGGCGACCATTGTCATAAAATCTACAGTTCCGGTTGGTTTCTTGAAGGATGCCATGGCTAGACATCCTAATCTACCGAATATGCTTTTTTCGCCCGAATTTTTGCGTGAAGGCCGGGCCCTATATGATAATCTACACCCATCAAGAATCATTGTGGGAGTACCCGATTCGGCCACACCTGCCTTACGCGAGGCAGCCTTAAGTTTTGCGGCCCTGCTCGAAGAAGGCGCTTTAGAAGATGAGGTCCCTTGCAGAATTGTCAACTCCACTGAGGCTGAATGCATCAAATTATTTGCCAATACCTATTTGGCCATGCGCGTAGCCTATTTCAATGAACTTGATACCTATGCTGAGCAATATGGTTTAAATTCTGCGCAAATCATTGAAGGCATCTGTCTAGATCCAAGGATTGGTGGTCATTACAATAACCCATCATTTGGGTATGGCGGTTACTGCTTGCCTAAGGACACAAGGCAACTTTTGGCCAATTTTGCTGAAACACCAGCCGATTTAATTCCAGCCATTGTGGCTGCCAATGTGACGCGTAAAGGTGTGATCGTCGATCGTATTTTGGCTCATAAACCTAAGGTTGTTGGCATCTATCGTTTGATTATGAAGGCTAAGAGTGACAATTTTAGGCAATCGGCCATTCAAGATGTGATGAAGGGCTTGAGGAAGGCTCAAGTCAATGTCATAATATATGAGCCCAGACAAAAAGGTCAAGATTTCGATGGTTTTAGGGTAATCAACGATTTGGCCGAATTCGCCGCTGAAGCAGATTTAATTGTAGCCAATCGCTTGACCGATGAGCTTTTGCCATATAAAGATAAAATTTACACCCGCGATATTTTTGCTAGAGATTAAAAGATGATTGATCTACACTGTTTAGCTTTCACGCAAGTGGGTAGTTTTATAAAACAGCAATTTTATTCATAAAATTAAATTTAAGATTAGATTTCAATTTAAATCAAAACCTGAAAATCACACAAATTACGTGTGGTTTTCAGGTTTTATTTTTTTATCGTATCTGGATATGATATCTAGGGTGTTTATGGTGTCTACGGCATTTATAATAGTAACGACAGTTCTTTATAAAAATGTTAATGTTTAACCTGATGTTTAA
>JAFSZE010000145.1 GCA_017455745.1 Desulfovibrionaceae bacterium
CGGCGTGAACAAGATAAAACTACCGTGGGACACACGGGAAGTTACGCTTGGGGAGAACGTGTAAGACGAAGCGGCCACGGTCGCGGCGCAGTGTTCGTCGAACCAAGAATCCCCCGCCTTTAGGCGTGGGGAGTGTCAACAAGTAAGTATGGTCATTGGGAGACGCCTGCCGTTGAACTGCCAAGACGGATTTTGCATCTGCCACCACCGCCTGCCGTAGAAGCTAAAGGTTTTTTGGATATTGCGCGTTTGGATATGCTCCAGAGTAGACTCAAGGATCTACAGCGCCAAGATGAAGGATTAGGCAATGGACCAGATTTGGATTCCGAACTAGTGCGTGTGGAAATTGGGGAGGAGGCCGTCAAGGTTGTTGAACTTGAAAAAAAACGTCGTGCGCTGCTTGCTAGGCCATTACCCAAAATTCAAGCTGAATCTAGTTCCCAGCGGGGCAGATTCATTGGCCGAGCAATTGGCGAGGTAATCGACTTAGCATTGCTTTTCTTGCTACCAGTAACTGCTGCCACGAAAAAAGGTGGCATTATGGCTAAGGCTGGACGCGCCATTGGGATGACTGCTAAGACCACCAGGACTTTGGGCTATGGGGCTAAAAAAGTGGCCGATATTGCCATCAGTCTCAAGCAAGGTGCTCAAGGAGGGTCTCATGCACAAAAGTTGCCTTCCAGAATTTTAGATAAGGTCGGCAAACTTGAGATGTTGACCGTTGGCTACTGGGGAGAACGGTTAGGAGCATCTCTTGATGGAGCGCCAGTAATATCTAGCTATACAGATCCTAAAGCTTTGCGTGAGCGCGATGCCAATCTTAAAGCCATCGATGACGAATTGCGCACACATCGATTGCGTCTTTCTGACTTGGAACATCGAGCGAGAGATTCTAAAGCTGATCCCAAAGCCATTGGCCTTGAAATTGAAGAAGTTAAGGCTCAAATAGAAGCGATCACGGCGCAGGCAGAATCACAGAAATCTATTGATGAGACAAGCGATTTAGAAAAATTTCAATCCATTCTGCATTTTGAACAAAAATGTTGTGAGCAGGAATGGGAGCACATTTTTTTCAAGCAATGTCAGTCCATGTGGCGTCTTTTGGAACAGATGTTGCGCAATTGGTGGGATGAGTATTTGCCGACAATTTTGCAGGATGAAGAGGACAAGCTGAATCTTTTGCTTGCCAAGCTTAAAGAGTTGCCTGAGCAAAGACAGCAGCAAAAAGAAGTCTTCCAACTTCAGCTCAGCAATTTGGAATTGGCTCTTCTGATGCTTTCAAAAGGATGATTGTGCGCTTAGTTGCAAAAATTGTTTGGATGAAGCTATAAGTTAGCGCCAAAAAAATATATGCATATCTTTTGATGGAAGACGCCCATTTTAATTTAAGCTATTTTAATTCAATCTATATTTCTTATTGATCTGTCTAGTTGGAATTTAGAAAACATCTGGCAAAACGGCCCCCCCCCAAAAAAATTTACACGATTAACTTGACACTCCCTAACAGGCTATGCATAGTAATAAAAGAATTTTCTGATAGTATATTAAAAGTACAATATTCAATTACTGTTTTAATATTTTCACTGCTTAAATCCTGTTACGATGATTCGAGGGTTATCATAGATATTTTGAACGTATATTAAATTATCTGTAGTTAGTTAAATAAAATTAGTGCGCACTGTATATTATGTATGGTATAAATTTTATGAGTCTAAGTCTAATTCTAAGTCTAAGTCTAAATATAAATCTAAATCTAAAACTTAAACTTAAAACAGTTAGATCTTTTATTGTGTTGTTTTTTATGGTTTAGAATTGTTTTTACGAAATATACCTTTAACTTTTATTCTTTCTATAAAAGATAGATATTGACACAAATATTATTCAATCTACATATAAATTGATATTCATGTCACATTTGAATGAAATTTATCAATGATCTCTTTTTAGGATTGCTCAATGGAATTTCTGCATGATCCGACTTTTTGGCTCTTAGCCCTTTTTTTGGTGCCGCTTTTATTGCGTGTGCCCATTTGTGTGGCTTTAGGTTTTGCCGCCATCATGGTTGTTTGGTATTGGGATAAGGGCTTGAGTATGCTCTCCTACAATTTTTTTGCTGGCATTGCTAAACCGCCTCTTTTGGCCATACCTTTCTTTATTTTGGCTGGCTTTATTATGGAGCGAGCTGGCATTGCCAAGAGCATCATCAATTTTGTTCAAGCTGTGACAGGTGCCGTTACTGGTGGTTTGGCGGTTGTGGCAGTGGCTGTAGCTACGTTTTGGGGTGCTGTGAGTGGTTCTGGACCTGCTACGGTGGCAGCTCTTGGCCTCATTTTGATTCCTGGTATGGCCGAAGCTGGCTATAAAAAGAGTTTTGCAGCGGCTACGGTTTCTGTGTCTTCAGGTTTAGCCATCGTTATTCCTCCAAGTATTGCCTTTATTGTTTATGGCGGCATTGCCAATGTCTCTGTGCCTGCTCTTTTTGCTGCGGGCATTTTGCCAGGCATTTTGGTGGCTGGCTTTATTATGGTGGCCGTTTATTTGATCTCACGCAAACATGGCTATCATGGACGTGCCTCGCATCTTTCTTTGTGGCAAGCTTTTAAGGAAGCTTTTTGGGGCTTAATGACGCCGGTTGTCATTTTGGGTGGCATTTATGGTGGCATTTTTACACCCACCGAAGCTGCCGCTGTGGCCGTTTTTTATGGCCTTTTTGTCGGCGTTTTCATCAATCGGGAATTGCGCAGTCTAAGAGATCTTTTGGATATCTTGCAAATCAGTATGCGTTCAACTGCAGTAGTGATGATTGTGGTTACATGTGCTGGTCTTTTTTCTTGGGTTGCCACTGATGTGGGGTTGGTGGAAAAGAGTTCTGCGTTTTTGCTTTCGCTCTCAAGCAA
>JAFSZE010000146.1 GCA_017455745.1 Desulfovibrionaceae bacterium
CATGTGAGCGCAGACTATATCTTCATCCTAGATAATCGCTCGATAATCTAGGAGCAGTATTTTTCTTCCGCCTTAAGCTTGCGGCTTTACTTCTCCTCAAGAGAATAGTCGTTGGGGGTCTTCCATGCCTAATTAAACTTAGGTTTAGGACTTTCCCTGCTAAACACCCATTGTTCTGTGACACTTAGGCCATACGTTTTTGGAAGGTCACTTTGCAATTATAAAAAATAATTGCCATCCAACACTGATATGGTTTTATTTAACCTTATGTCATCCTTACTGTTTTTTCTGCTTTCGCACCTAGAAATTTATTTCAGCTTATCTTTTCAGATTACTGTTTAGGTCGTAAGGCTTTAGGGATTAAAAGCATTTAACACTGAGTTCGCACCTCTTACGAGATACGAAGGGTTTTCTTAAACTTGGGTTAGGCTTTGCGCAAAGGCAAATTTCGCTAATTTTGATTAGACCTTTCCCAATAGTTAGCAAGCCCATCTTAGAGTATTGCTAAAGAGGCGGGCAACCTCGTCGTCCAAATTGTGTCCGGTGGCTAAAACTGTATAATGTTCATCTAAGGCCACTTTATTGAAATAATAGCGCTTAATGCTGCCACATACTGAACAAATGGGCCGTCTTAATTTAGCCTTAACCTCTGGTATGGCTAAACCTTCCTCTTCAAAGCTAACAATATGTAATTTGAGTTGCCATTTCTGACAAAAACGTTCAACTGCGGCTCTAGCTTTGGGGGATGAGGCTGGAATGCCCAAATCTAAGTGCAGGCCGGTCACATCATAGCCCTGTTTGGCTAATTCCAGCATTAATGCCAAAGAATCTTTGCCACCAGATAGGGCCACCAAGATACGGTCTTCTTTAGTAAATAAATTAAACATTTCAATGCCACGGCTTACTTGGCGTGCAAAAAATGCCAGAAAGCACTCGGCACAGAATGCTGTGTTATGACTGCGTAGGGCTACGCAAGCTTCACGTTTGCAAATGCGACACTTCATTTTTATATCAGCGTGTTTAGACCATTATTTGCCCATACACGCAACCTCCGCTAAAAATATTGATCTAAAAAGAGACTATTTGTTGCAATCAACTTTAATGCTATTTTTTTACGTGCCAGCTGATCAATTTTGCTAATGTTTTTTGATGAGATTTTGGTCAATAAGTTCGTTGGCTATTTGGACGGCATTTAAAGCTGAGCCTTTGCGCATATTATCAAAAACAATGACTAGATTTAGACTATTTTCGTAGCTAGAATCATCTCGAATACGGCCAATAAAAATTTCATTCTGACCCATAGCATCGATCGGCATGGGACAAACACCTTCTTTTGGGTTATCCAAAATTTTCAGGTTTTTTTCCTGCACCAAAAGCGTACGTACTTCTTTGGCTGAAAGTTTTTTCTCGGTTGTGATATTTACAAGAAGACAGTGCCCATAAAAGATGGGTACATTTATGCAGGTCACGGTTAGAGGAAATTCATATTCATCAAAAATTTTCGCTAATTCCAAAGGCAGGTCATGTTCAATTTTGGTAAGATCATTATCCAAAAAAGAAGTAGTATATGGTATTATATTAAAAGCAAGTTGTTCAGGGAAAATATTAGTAGTTGTTTCACGCATATTCAAGAGATCCGCAACTTGCTTTTCTAATTCATTAATACCTTTTAACCCTTTGTCTGAGGCAGAAAGTAAAGCAGAGACTGTGACATGGGCGATGTTGGCTCGAGAATCAATTGGCTCTAAAGTAAGTGCAAGGGCAGTAGCTAATGAACTTGGGGAGCTTATCAAGCCATTATGAAATCTGAGGCATTCATTATTTATTTCTGGTACGCAGAGAGGGATATCATCTTTAAGGCGAAAAGCTTCAGATAAATCAATGACAGTTGTTCCTTGATCCATTGCTTTTTGAGCAAAGGTTTGTGCTACATTGGCGGGTAAACAAAAAAAGGCCAAATCTATTTTTGAGAAGTCACAATCATAAAGAGTGAGAACATCCAATTCATCGTCGCCAAAAGGTACAGTTGATCCTTGAGCATCTTCACTTGCTAGAGGTAGAATATTTTGGGATGGAAATCCTTGTTCGCTGAGGATTTTTATGATTTCCTGACCTACGGCGCCAGTGGCACCAGCAATGGCTATGTTTAAAGATTTTTCCATATTTGTAAAATTTTTAAATATTCTAAATTAATATTATAGGATTAGAAATTATTGATTTAAGATATATAAATTAGCAGCGTTAACCAAAATTATGGAGGTATTATTATAGAGATGAATTTTTCTCAAATAAATTTTAAATTTATCGTACAGAAATGAACAGACTAAATAGATACAGATTAAATAAAAAATAAAAGATTGGTTTAATTCTAGTTCTAGTTCTATTTCTAGTTCTAATTCTAATCTTAATCGTAATTAATATTTTCGATATTATCGATATTTTAATGGATCAATAAGCAGTCAATACGTTAGTAAATAATACAATACTGTCAGTAATAAGAGGCTGCTTGCCCGTAAAAGCTGGTTAATAACAATTAATTGTAGCCCAACTGAAGGTGTATAGAAACCGGCATAAGCTGGCAGTTGATGTCGAATGGCTCGGATGGGGGTTGAAAGAATATTGCCGATTAGGAGAGCAAAAATTACTTCCTGAGTACTTAAGCTTTGGGTTGAGAGTAAGGCACCTGCTGCTCCTAGTGCTGAGCCCAATTCAGCAAGGAGATGGAGAAAGATTATTGAGCATGCTTCGGGGGAAAAGAAGGTTTTAAAAAAGTTCTGCTCAGTCAACCATTGATTGGCCGCCGCAAAAACACCGTTAATTTGGAGAAGATAAATTATGATGTAGATGGGAACAGTGTAAATTAATAGCTTTGGTAATCGGCGACAAAATCTTTGCCAGGCTTTTTGGCAAGCTAGACCAAATCCAATCTTAGAAAGATTTTTCTGTTCAGTCTCCCATTTGAGGCTGGAGTTGGGCAAAAATAATCTTGATCCAGTTAAGGTTAGCAGTGTGCGAAGGAGGGCTGAGAGTAGGCATAAGCCTACGTATATGGCGGCACTTGCTCCAATAACTGGAAAGATGAGTAAGAAGAGCGTTGGCAGATGGGCTAAGTAGGCAGGTAAGCTATTGAAGAGATTGGCAATGACCAATTCTGGCCAAGAAATTTTTTGGGCCGCATATTGCTCGGATAAGTAGGCATTGGCTTGATTGGGTGAAATGAAGGCTAGGGAAAAGGCTGTAGCCGCGCAAGGGCCTAGGTTAGCTGATTTTGCTAGAGGTGTGCTTAAGCGCTGTAAAAAGTATGTCCAATTAAGCGATTCCAGTAAATTTGCTATAAATATACCGATGGCTAAACCGCAAAGAAGTCTAAGTAAAGGATAAATTAAATTTGACCAAAGATTTACATCCATTTTTCCTCGCTATCTGGGCGTAAATAATCTGCAATAAAATCTTAGAATAAAAATATTTTTAATTTGTACTGAGTCGTCATTTTCATTATTGTTAAGCTTTGATATGCATAATTATAATAGATACGGCGTATTTTTAAGGATATTAGTGGACATATATTATAAAGTTAAGTCAAGTTGAAGCGCAAGAAAACTACGGAAAATTAACATTTGGTAGACCCAGATTGATCCAGAGTTAGTAATTTATCCTGATTTAAACTATTTCTTGGGGATTATCTAGCTATTTTTAGCAAAACCAACATCAATGGGGAGAGTTTTTTTTCTGGCCTCATTTTGGGCCAATTGATCGCAGCGTTCGTTTTCGGGATTGCCAGCATGGCCTTTGACCCAATGGAATGTGACCTGATGAGGAGCTATTTTTTCCTGCATTTTTTGCCACAGATCAACATTTTTTACTGGCTTGCGGTCGGATTTGACCCAGTTCCGTTTGACCCATGAGGCTAACCAGCCTTTATTAAAGGCATTGCAGACATATTCTGAATCGGAATATAGATCTATGTGACACGGTTCTGTTAATGTATTTAGCGCCTCAATGACACTAGTCATCTCCATGCGATTGTTGGTTGTTTTTTGGTAGCCACCGGACAGTTCCGTACGCGTTTTTGCCACATTGTCAAGGATAACCGCAGCCCAACCACCTGGACCTGGGTTTTTGAGGCATGATCCGTCAGTATAGATAGTTAGTTTCATGGGTATCGAAATTCCAGTTTGAGTAAAATTAGTTAAACTAGGTATTGACAGGTTAAAAGTCAATGCTTATTAGTATTGACACGTTAAAATTAGCTGGTTGGAGGCGTCATATGACCAAATTTTGATATCCTAATTTGATGAAAGTTCTGGGATATATGTATTGAGCTGGGGCGGAGGCAAGGATGCTGAATAGGATTAATTAGATATGTGTCGTTCTAAGGATATCGATCAAACAATCTTGGGCTGTTTGGAAGTCTTGGCGGATGGTTTTATAGGAATCGACCTGGCAGGCGCGGCCATTTTTGAAGAGAAAAAGTGACCCTGCAAAGCAATCTACATCTTCTGGGTCATGAGTAATAATTATGGTAGGCAAAGCCACTTTTTCGATGATGGCTTGTAGTTCGAGGCGTAATTGTCCGCGTAAAAGTGGATCTAGGGCTGAGAATGGTTCATCTAGTAAGAGAAGGTTTGGTTTTGCATTTAGGGCACGAATTAGGGCTACACGTTGGCGTTGGCCACCTGAGAGTTGCGAGGGATAACGATCTGCTAGATTGGTTAAACCAAATTTGGTTAAAAGTTCTTGGGCTGCACTTTGCAATTTTTTAGGCACAAACTGGGGAAAAAAGTGGCTTTGGGCATAGGTGATATTTTGTAAAACCGTCAGGTGGGGGAAGAGTGCATAGTCTTGAAACATGAAGCCTATTTTGCGCTCACGTGCAGCAAGATTAATCTTTTTGGCGCTCGCATAGAGAATGCGATCATTAAAGACGATTAACCCCGTGTCTGGTGTGGTTAGGCCAGCTAAGGTCAGCAGGGTTAGGGTTTTTCCAGATCCAGAGGCACCAAAAAAAACTGTGGTTTGAGGCGTATCTGGTATTTTTAGATCGATTGAAAGATGGAATGGTTTTAATTTTGTAGGAAATTTTTTCTCTATAGTTATTTGAAGCATAGAATATAATTTCCATTAATGCAATATATGAGGCTAATATAGAATATAAAAATGGTTATGATTATGAGTATATATTAATTTTAAACAATAGCTTTATTTTATATGATAATCTTAACTTTATAATTTTTTTATAACTAAGATATTAAAACATATCATGATAAGATGATAAGATAAAATAATGTGCTAAGAAAGTATGATCTAAGATAAAATTATTAATAGTAAAAAATAGTCATCAATTAATATGAAAATTTATGAATAGTATCATATCTTTATGGAGCTACGCTAAAAACAAATCATCAGTATTTTTCTTTCATCCGAATTAATAATTCTGCAGCGGCTAGGAGTATAATGCAAAGAAGCGATGTGACTAGAACTAGAATGGTTGCTTTAGTATCATCACCAGCTTGAAATGCATCGTAAATGGCCAAGGAGAGGGTTTGTGTTTTGCCAGGAATGTTGCCGGCGATCATCAAGGTGGCACCGAATTCGCCCATGCCGCGTGCGAAGGCTAAAATTAAGCCAGCAAATATTCCACGCCAGGCCAGAGGAAAAGAAATTGTTATAAAGACTCGCCACTCACTAGCACCTAGCGTCCTAGCCGCATTTTCAAGATTTTGATCTACCTGTTCTAAAGCTGCCCGTTGCGATTTGTAGATTAAGGGAAAGACAACGACCGTGGAGGCAACCACAGCACCTTCCCAGGAAAAGATCAAATTAATACCGATATTGGCCAATGTCTGGCCCACAAAGCCATTTTTGCCAAAGGTCATGATGAGGTAATAGCCAAGGACAGTTGGAGGAAGAACCAGAGGAAGCGTACAGGCGGAATCAAGCAAGGCAGGAAGCGGGCCATTGCGCCTTGCTAAAGCTAAAGCCAGCAAGCTTCCTCCGATAAAAGCAAAGAAAGTTGCCAGTCCCGCCACCCGTAAAGAGAGTACTAGAGGGTGGTATAAATCAGGAAGCATGGTTCATTCTTAATTTAAGGTTTGGCAAAACCGAATTGAGCTAAAATGTTCATTCCCTGAGAGCTCAGGACAAAATTGATGAATTTCTGGCCGTCTTTGGAATTTTTGCCCGTTGTGGCCAAGGCAATGGGATAGAGCACTGGTTTATGGCCAGTTAGAGTGGAGACTATGGCGACTTTTTCCTTTTGATGCTGCGCATCTGTGCCGTAGACAATGCCAGCATCAACTTCGCCCCGCGATACATAGTCTAAAACCTGGCGCACATTGTTGCCATAGATGAACTTAGGACCAAGCTCTTCCCAAAGTTTTTCATTTTGTAAAACTTCTTTGGCATAGCGACCGGCGGGCACGGAATCAGGATTGCCAATGGCGATTTTGTTGATCTTGGGCAGATCAGCTAGGCTTTTGACGTTCGTGGCGCCTTTGGGTGTTATTAGAACCAAAGTATTGCGTACGAAATCTTGTCTGCTTTTAGGATCAATGCATTTGCTAGCAGCTGCCTTATCCATTGTTTCTTGATCGGCTGAGGCAAAAACATCCACTGGAGCGCCCTCTTGCATCTGTTTAAGCAAGGGGTTGGAAGCAGCAAAGTTTAAAAAGACTTTGACATCGGAATTTTTTTGCTCAAAAGCAGTTTTGATGGCACCAAAGGCGTTGGTTAAACTAGCGGCTGCCGAAACCGTGATTTCGCCAGCCCAAGCTTTGAAATTGCAGAATAAGTTTAAACTTAAGGCCAAAACAATAATGATTGCACCTTTAAACGGCATACTTAGAGATTTAAAATTTTGCACAGACACAAGATCTCCTCGTTTTTTAATGAGCAGCTAGCTTTAAGTTTTTCTACTCTTAAGAGATGATTCAGCTACCTCAAATTTTAGCGAGTGTCATGACTTAAGTTTGCCATGGTTTTTCCGTCTAGCGTATCCTTTCGAGAATCTTTTTGTTTTGCCTAGTTTTAAGACTAATTTGCAAGAGATTTAGTCTTCCGAGTCAAACACATTTGGACTGTATTTTGCTAAATACACGTAGGCATTGGATTGGATCTTTTGATTTTCTTTTGCAAGTCACGATTCAAAAGTTCTCAAACCACAAAAAAGTATCTCAACTAGCTTGTGCAATTTAGCCTTAAACATTTGAACTTGGCAAATGAAGCACGCTTTTTATAAATCGTGTATTGAAATTGACAAATCTTTTCTTCAAATCTTGCTCTCATCCATAAGCTATCTTATGCACATTATCTAGCCGCTATTTAGTTCTTCTTTGCCTAGAATTAGGATTTCTTTTTTGCCTTAAGATCTTAATTGTTTGATTGCCTCTACATACATTTTTTATCCTTTATCTTTTAAGCTTAGCGGATTCTCATCTATGGATGTGGTAAAATTTTTTAGACTTTTTGTCGTTGTTCTACGTGAAACATTTTTTAGATTTTTTTCTGTGATCTTCATTTTCTGGTTTGGTAGATGTATTTTGTTAACACGATCAAGCTTGACCTTCAATTAGGTGCTTTCCATGCCCACCACTACCGGGTTCTATTCTAGACTATGCCATAGATCTAAGTTCTGATTTAAGTCTTTTTAAGTTTTGAGCGTCTATTTTTTGGCTTTCATTATTTGTTTTATGTGAAACATTCTTAAACGTTCATCATCATATCGTGAGGTTTCGCTTTAACAATGTATTTTCTTAAGACGATTAGTCGTGAGGATGGACTAAGTCCTTTCGCTCTCATCTTATTTTATCTATTGCGCAGCATCCTATCGCATTCTATTGTGGGGTCTAAAAGTATCTATTTTGATATAGGTTTGCCACGTTTCCCTAAGCCGTAGCTTTTCCATACTTTTTAGTTTTTATTAATTGTTTTACGTGAAACATTTTTAAACTTTCGCCATCATAGCGTGAGGTTTCGCTTCGGCAATGTATTTCCCTAAAAGATCACGTAACCATGGATTAAGTCTTTCTGTCCCTATCGTATTCCCATTTTATCCTAGTGTATTATATTCTATAGTGTTCCATGAATCTCTATTCTGATATCGATCTCCGCGAGTTTTGTTAAGTTTTGAGTGCTCTATCTCTTTAGTTTTTATTAATTGTTTTACGTGAAACATTTTTAAATTTTTTTCTATTTTTAATTCCTCTTTATATTAGCCATTCGCTAAGGAAGATCTACCATGACCATGGATTAAGTCATATGCTCCCAGGCCACGCTATTTATCACAATACTCTTGCGCTTTGCGATAATTTTTTGTTAACTATGCTAAGTTTGGATTAGATCAAGTGTGCGACATTTTTTATTTAAGGAGTGCTTCTCTTGCTTTTATAAGACACAAAATAGAAATGATATGTCAAAATAATACTATAGAGATGACACCTTTGCCAAAAACGCAAAACAGGCTCGCAATTTTCAAAGCGAAAACGCAATTTTAGGGCATCTAGCGCTTAAAAGCCCTAGATGTTTTGGAGATCCAAGTTTTAGAAGTTTGCGCTTGGAAAGTCGTGGCTAGCTAAATTTACGGGTGGCTAGAAATCTTAAGGTAAATTGATCTAAAGTGGAGATAGCAATTTTAGTTGGGATTCGAATTTACTTCCAAGTGACGTTCGCCGTACTTGGAATATTTATTAATGGTTGCAATCAAGCCTTCAACGTCGAAGGGTTTGGCAACGTGCGCGTTCATGCCACTTTCAAAGGACATTTCTTTGTCTTCGGGTCTAGAATTAGCACTAAGGGCAATGATGGGAAGATCAGCAATGTCCGGGCGTCCCAAAGCTCTAATGGCCCTGGTGGCCTCATAGCCGTTCATAACAGGCATCTGAATATCCATTAAAACGGCTGTGTAATAATATTCTGGGGTGCTAGCGATTTTATCCACAGCATCGCAGCCATCCTCCACAGATTCAACCTCAAAGCCAAATTCTGAGAGAATGGTTTCAGCCATCATGCGATTAATCTCAATATCTTCAACCAACAAGATTCGGCCTTTGCCTGTGATGGGAGTTGGTTTAGTTTCTTGGACTGTGGTTTGGTCAGCTTGGGCCTTTAATATTTTTAAGGGTACGCTCAAGGTAAAAGTTGAGCCAACCCCTTTGGTGCTTTGAACGCTAATGCTCCCACCCATGATATCCATAATTCGTTTAGCAACGGTTAAGCCTATGCCAGTGCCCAACTGTTTGGATTGGGTTGAGGTTTGTTCGCGTTCGAAAGCTCCAAAAATGCGTTTCAGAAAATCTTCTGACATACCGATGCCGGAATCATTAACGGCTGTCTCAAACCTAGCAAAGCCTGACTCGGTCTCTCTAGTGCGTTTGATAGAGATTTTGATGGTTCCAGAATTAGGCGTAAATTTGCAGGCATTGGAAATAAGATTTGACAGCGCCCTTTGAAAACGGGGAGCATCAATCAAAACGTCAACTTGGCCGGCCTCCAAGGCTAAATCAACTTGTAAATTCTTTTTAGCGAATTCAGGATTAAACATATCAACGGTATTGGAGACAACCTGGGCCAAATCTTTTGGCTCAGATTTTAAATGAATCCCGTTGGCATCAAGGGCAGATAGGTCTAAAAGATCATCAATAAGATCTAGGAGGAGTTTACCAGATGCTTCAACTTTATCTAAATAGTCTTTAGCAACTTCAGGATCATTTAGATGTTTCTTGGCCAGCTGTACATAGCCAAGAATAGCATTCATTGGAGTTCGAAAATCATGCGATAAATTAAAAATGAAAGCATTTTTGGCTTCATTGAGCCGTTTTTCACAAGATAAGGCTTGTTCAGCTCGCTTGGCTTCATCTTCAGCTAATTTTTTATCCGTTATGTCATAAATAAACACGTAATATAAATCTCCTGAATTTTCTGTATGAACGAGATGTCCAAAATCATCTATCCAACGAAGAGAACCATCTTTGCGTTTAATTCTATAGATTACATGATCGTTTTTATTATCATTATTTTCAATTTGAGAGTCAATATCATGCTGCACATTATTTATATCATCAGCATGGACCATACCATTGAATGATCCATGCACATACTCCATGAATTCATCAACAGTTTTGCAGCCAAATATCTGCAAAGTTGCAGTGTTTACAAATAAAATTTTGGCATCAGCATTGGCTTCATAGACGATAAAGCCGCCAGGCATCCGTTCGGTAATCTGCTTATAAATTGGCATAAAATTTTTCCATCCGCGATTATTTTCAGATGATTTCGGCTAATGTCTTTAAAACAGTGGCAACATCGATGGGTTTAGCGATGTGGGCGTTCATGCCGGCATCCAATGCTGTTTTCTTATCTTCATCAAATGCATTGGCCGTCATGGCAATAATCGGCACACTGGCTTTCTTAGGATCAGCTAAGGCTCTAATGGCCTTTGTGGAGTCAATACCGTTCATGACCGGCATCTGCATATCCATTAAGATAACATCATAGTAGCCGGGGGCCGCTTCAGCAACTTTGTCCAAGGCCACCTGTCCATTTTCGGCTTCTTCAACCACAAAGCCATTCATTTCCAGCATGGTTTGGGCAATTTCGCGGTTGACATCAATATCATCCACTAAAAGAACGCGAGTGCCCTTAAAATCACGTGCTTGGGCAGAGCTAACATCTTCCTGGCGAGATTGGTGATGGAGATTTAGGGCATTGAGCAGAGATTCTTGTAATTCTGAAGCAAAAATAGGTTTGTTGCAGAAAGTCTTGATACCAGCTTGCATGGCCTCTTCTTTCACATTAAGCCAGTCATAAGCTGTTATCAGAATAATAGCCGGTTTTTTATCCGCAGCAGAGCTAGTTATCTGTTGCGCAACATTTATACCAGAAATGTCGGGCATTTTCCAGTCAATAAGGCAAACGTCAAAAGCCTCATGGCGTTTGGCAGCATCTTGGCAGCGTAAAATGGCCTCCTTGCCTGACATGGTCCATTCAACTCTAGCCCCCATTTCCTTGAGCATACCGGTTAAGGCGTCGCATGATCCGTAATCGTCGTCGGCAACTAGAATATGCAGACCGTTTATTTGCGGTGAAACGTAGTTATCTGTTCCAGAATCAGCCACAGGGAAGGTGAAACTAAGCAAAAATTCAGAGCCATGGCCTTTTTCGGTGGTTAGATTGATAGTGCCATGCATAAGATCAACTAGATGCTTGGTTATGGCCATACCAAGACCGGTACCCTGAATTTTATTGACGGTAGATGTGTTTTCGCGTTCAAATGCTGTGAAGATCTTGGCAGCAAATTCTTTAGACATACCAAGGCCATTATCTTTGACGCTTATTTCGTAAGTGGCAAGATCTTTCTTACGATTTATTTGTTTAATAGTAACTTCTATCTTACCACCAGTTTGGGTATATTTAATAGCATTGCTAAGTAAATTAAGAAGGACTTGATTTAAGCGAAGTTTGTCACATTTAATATTTTCATCACGAACATTAATAACATTGAGTTCAAGGGTTTGTTGTTTAGACTCAATCTGACCAATAATAATGGCATTTAAATTATGCAAAATTTCAGGAATACTAACATTAGATTCTTGAAGCTCTACCCTACCGCTTTCGATACGGCTCATCTCCAACACATCATTAATTAACGATAATAAATGATTACTTGATAGCTTAATTTTATTTAAATATTCATATATAACTTCAAGATCTGTTTTTGTTAAAGCTAAATCAGTAAATCCGATGATCGCATTCATTGGTGTTCTAATATCATGAGACATATTAGACAAAAAAGTACTTTTAGATCGACTGACTTCTTCAGCTTTTATTTTTTCTAACTCAACTTTTTGACGTCTAAGATTCATCAATGAGTAAATTCTGAAAAGAATAGCAATACATACACTAATCATAAACAATTGTATAATAGTATGTTTTATAACTTCCTGACTGAAAGAATCAATCTCAGTACTTAAAACACTATTTTTATCAAGATTGTTAAGGCTTGATTCAAGATAGTGCTCAGGATCATATTTTTTTAGTTGTTGATCATAAAAATCGGTCACTTTATTAATTGTTGTAATCATCGAATTATGAACATCTTGGCGCATCCACATGACTGATGAACCAAAGACTAAGAAAAAAATTGCTGACCAAACAAAAGTTGATTTTCCGAATTTTTCGGTATGATCCTTGGTAAATAGATATAAAAAGAAAGCAAATCCTAAGATACCCCAGGTTGCAAAAATAAAGTAAGATTCAGTTGAGAGGACAGTAATCGACCAAAGGCTAGGCGTAAAGTTAAATAAGCAGAAAGCAAATGCTAAAATAATGCCAAGAATACCAAAAATTTTGTAAAATAAATTATCAACTTCTTTTGCTTTCAAAAAGGCAGCAATGGATACGTAGGCATAGACAATTGTAGCGCAAATATTATTGAGATCGACTATCCAGCCTATGGCCGTGCGTCCTGTAAAGGATATAAGAATTGCTGAACCAATTATAAATAAGAATGCGTTGGTAGGTACATTTTCTGCATTTCTAACACCAAACCAAGCTGGCAAAAAGCCATCATCAGCTGCTGCAGCGGTTAGGCGTGAGAGGGCCAATGAAAATCCCAATACACCTGTGCCAACTGCGGCCAATACGGCCAAAGCTAAGATTTTGATCCCTGTGGGTCCAAGATAGTGTGAAACGGATTTTATGACCGTCATCGAGACCATTTGAGTTTTGGTCGAGCTAACGTCAGGCCCGACTCCTTCACTGTAGGTCTTCCAGTCAGCGAGACCTTCCATGGGAGTTGACGCCACAAAAATAAGTAGGGAATAAACTATGGCTGCTGTCATTAAGCTAGCCAGCATCAGTATAAATAAATATTTACGATCGGTTTTCATCTCTGGGACGACATTGGAAACGGCTTCAAATCCAACGAAAGCCCAGGGCGCTAGAGTCATGCAATTAATAATCTGTCCGAATATATTTCTGTCAGGAACAAAGGGAGGATCAAATTGAGCAAAGTTAGAGACATTTCCATTTATTAAAATGAAGCAGATAGATGTGGCAAGAAGAAGGATAATAGCAAGGATCGTATTTAGCTTAATAGCAAATTTATTGCGATACATACATAAAGAAAGAAAACCAATAATAATCGCAATATTAAAAAGAATTTCTCCCAAATAAATATCATAACCTGCTAGATTGTAATGGAAACCAAACTGGAGAAAAGTGCCGAAAAATTGACGTATTAATATGGTAAAGGCAGAGGCATTTGCCCAAATAATAGCCGCATAGACTAACCATAAAAACCATCCGCAGAGGAAACCATGATCTGATCCCAAAATTGAGCGGACATAAGTGAAAGCACCCCCAGATGATGAAGAGTGCTGTGCCATAAAATGGTAATTTAATGCAATTATTAAAAGAGCTATAGCGCCAAAAATTAAAGCTAGCGATGATCCAACTGGACCAGCAATAGGCAAAAAAGTTGTGCCAGGTAATACAAATGCACCCCAGCCGACACAACAACCAAATGACATGGCCCAAATACTTAGTGGAGAAAATTCTTTATTGGGTATATTGGATTGACTCATATTATTTTTCAGCAAGTAGCCGCATTATAATCAATGCCTATACGGAGTGCTGCCTCCAAATTTAGTAATTGTTTCGGCAAGTGATCAAATGTATGTTTATCGTTTAATAAATACAAGCATTAAAAATAAATTAGAATTATTAAATTGGCTTAAACTGAATAAATGTATGTATTTTTTAGAGTGTACGTCATAATAACTAGCAAATAAAACACATCTGCATGATTACTTACTACGTTTAAGCTAATATTTTATCTTTAAGGCACCATTAAGTTTTCTTGGGATTTCTGGCTAAAAAACAGTGTTTTAGTCTAGTCAAAAACTCAAAGAAAAGAGTTGGGCGTTAGTGTAATTTTAAGTTGTGCACACAAGGCTTGGCAGAAGATCTTTTTAGGTTTTGACTTTTTTTAGCCTTTTGTAATCTAGTCATGAAATATAGGCATCGTCGCTTCTAGAATAAAAAATAATAAAAAAGGCAGCGTTGAAGCGCTGCCCCAAATTTAGGACTATCCGCCACTAACATAATCAAATGCAAAGAGTACGCTGTGACAGTTTAAAGTCATTTTAAATATATGGTCGGAGCGACTGGATTTGAACCAGCGACCCCCTGCTCCCAAAGCAGGTGCGCTACCAAGCTGCGCCACACTCCGTTAAAGGCTAGTTTGTTATGCGCCCGTGAATCACAGGTTGTGTGGATACTACAAAGCGTTAAGTAAAAAGTCAAGACAGTTTTTGGCAGGCAAAATTAATGATTTTTGGGGCTCGGGCTTTAAAGTTTGCTCTTTGGCCCTGAAAACTGCTATTATAATGTTTGCGCGGCTGAATTTTAATAGCCACCAAAAATCATGCCATTCTGCCGTAGCTGCCAGATCTGCCACATATTATGGATTAGACCCGATTTCCTATATCCTAATATAAGGTCGATTATGTCTGTTATAAGGTCGGTTATCTCTGGATCGTCCAGAGATTATTTTGCCGTTTTGGCAAGTCTGCAAGATCCAGGAATTTTTGGGTCTCAGCGTATAGCTTGATTTTTTTTGGTTAGGACTTAAGGATAGAGAGAAAAAATTTAGCCTTGCACGTTAGTATTTGGCAATCTTTTTTAGGAGAATCTATGCTTGATTATATTCGCTCCAACACCCAATCGTTCGGGGTGAAACTAGCCTTTGGGGTCATTATTCTGGTCTTTGTTTTTTGGGGGGTCGGTAGCTTTACTGAGCGCGATTCCAGCCGAGTTATGGCGAAAGTAAATGGGGAACCTATCCTTGAGACGCAATTTTTTAGGCATTTTCAGCGGGTAGAAAACCAATTGATGAACCAAGGGCTATCGCGTGAGCGGATGAAGGCTGAGCATCTTGGCCGCCAAGTTCTTGAGAGCATGATTGCCCACACCTTGGTGCGTCAGGAAGCTGAGCGGCTAGGTCTCCACATAACGGCCTTGGAATTGCGTCATGCCATTCAGCGCAATCCCTTGTTTTTAAATGAGAAAGGTGAGTTAGATAAGGCATCTTACGATCGGGGCTTAACCGCTTTGCGGATGTCGGCTGCAGAATTTGAAGATGAGATGCGCAATGAATTGATGTATGAAAAGATGTTTCAGCTAGTTTCAGCTGAAGTTTGGCTTGCACCCTACTCTGCCCGTAACCGCTATGATTTTTTGTTTGAAAAACGCGCTTTGAACTATATATTCTTGCCAGCTAACAAGTTTACAGATGAAGTCAAAATTTCTGAGGCCGACAAGCAAAAATATTACGATGAGCATAAGCCTGCTTTCACAACGCCCAAAAAAGCTAAGGTCACATATGTGAGCATTGATCCAGCCTTATTGGTTGATGCCAAGTCCATTAGTGATGAGGATGCTCGCAAATGGTATGAAGCCCATCAAAAGGATTACTTGCAGCCTGAAGCAGTACAGTGTGCCCATATTTTGGTCCCTCTTGCTGCCAATGCCGATGATGAAGCCAAAAAAACAGCCAATGCCACCATTGAAAAGATTCAGCAGTCTTTAAAAGAAGGCAAAACCTTTGCCGAGTTAGCCACAACCTATAATCAACCGGGTGCTGCTGGGCCAGGTGGTGATTTGGGGTGGATTGAACGTGGTAAAACTGTCCAACCCTTTGAAGATGCGGCTTTTAGCCAAAATGTGGGTGAAGTATCAGCTAAACCTATTGCTACGCAGTTTGGCTTACATCTGATTTTGGTGCGTGAAAAGCGGCCAGAAAAGATTTTGAGTTTTGAGGAGGTTAAGCCTGAACTTTTAAAGACCATGGCTTTGGAGCGTGGCCGTGACAAATTGACCGAAGTTGGCGAGACACTTTTGGAAGATAACCTTTTAGGCAGGGATTTAGCCAAATCAGCTGAGCCATTTCATTTGCAGGCCATGACTACCGATTTTTTGGATGCAGCTGAACTTATGGCCAAGCTTAATTTGAGCCAACCTGACGTGGCAGTCATTTTGGAGGGCACACCCATCGACACCCTCTTGCAGGCCGGAGAGAAGGTTTTGGTTTTGCGTGTTGATAAAATCGAGCCTGAAATGCTGCAACCCTTGGATAGTGTAAACGACAAAATTATTGCCCAATTAAAAGAGCAGAAAGCCTTAGAAATCGCCAAAAATAAATGTTCAGAAATGCTAACCGCTTTAACTGATGGCACTTTAACTGACGATACGATTAAAAAATACAAGATTGAGGAGACCAAACCCTTTGATAGAATGCAAGCTTTTGATCCATTCAAAATCAATGAAGATCTCTCCAAAAAATGTTTTGCCGCTAAATTGCATACTTGGGTTAGAACACCTATCAGCTTATCTCTGGAAGATGGTACGGTTGGCGTTGGGCTTATTTATGTTAAAGAGATCAAGCCTGCTGAAAATGCTGACTGGGAAAGAGTCCAGAATATCATGGAAAATGGTCTTGCGCGTGAAACAGCTGAAAATGTGCGCCGAATTTTTTTAAATGAACTATTTCGTAAGGCTAAAATTACCAATGTCGATATGGAAAAAGCCGATCAGTTGGGACTATAGCGCGTAGAATTTCAACTAAAGCGGGAACCTTCAAAAACACGATTTAATAAACACATCCATTTTAGAGACTAAGATACACATTTTTAAGATGGATCTGTTTTGTAAGGCGTAAAATACGCATCTGCCTAAGATACGCATTTCTCTAAGATACGCATTTGGCTAAAAAATCCATCTATTTTAATGCTTTTTTCGATTAAACAAATTTAGAACAAGCGTGTTTTTGAAAGCTTCTCGCATACGAGTAGGATTATGTGTGGAATTATTGGCTATATAGGTCACCGCCCGGCAGTGCCCATAGTTCTTGAGGGTTTAGAGCATTTGGAATATCGCGGGTATGATTCGGCTGGTCTAGGTTATGTCTTTAACCAGGACCTGAAAATTATCCGCTCATCTGGCAAGCTCAATAATCTCAAGGAAAAAGTTATTAATGAGGGCAGCTCTTTAACGGTAATGACAGCCATTGGTCATACTAGGTGGGCTACCCATGGAGCACCTGAGGAACGCAATGCTCACCCCCATATGAGCAATGATAAGCGCCTAGCCCTTGTGCATAATGGCATTATTGAGAATTATCTGGAGCTAAAAAAGGATCTCTTGTCTCTTGGGTATAGTTTTAAATCCGATACCGACACGGAGGTTTTGGTCAATCTCATCAGTGAATGTTGCCATTCCGAGCCGGATTTACTCCATGCTTTGGCCAAAGCCCTGCGCATGGCTAAGGGAGCCTTTGCCATCTGTCTTATGGATCGTGAAGCGCCCAATGTGCTCTATGCCGCCCGCAATCAAGCACCCTTGATTTTCGGCCAAGGCGTTGGGGAAAACTTTATTGCCTCGGACGTACCTGCGTTTCTCAATTATACACGCGATGTGGTCTTCTTGGAGGACGGACAGATCCTTGTTGCCCAAAGCGGTGATCATAAAATTTTGCGACTTAATGATCTCCAGAGTGTTTCATGTGAAACGCAACGGATTCAGTGGAGTATGCAGGCGGCCCAAAAAGGTGGCTACCGTCATTTCATGCTCAAAGAAATTTTTGAGCAACCCAATGTCATCACCGATGGCTTAACGGGGAGACTAGAAAATAACGACCAAATTAATCTTCCTGAACTTGAGCGCATTTTAATTCCCAAGCGCTTACATATTGTGGCCTGTGGCACATCCTACCATGCAGGTTTGTGGGGCGAGCATTTGTTAGAGCATTGGGCCCACATACCAGTGCAAACCGAAATAGCCTCGGAATTTCGGTATAAAGAAGAACTCTTACTTGATCCAAACGAAGATGTAGTTTTGGTCATAAGCCAAAGTGGTGAAACTGCCGACACCTTGGCCGCCTTGCGCAGAGCCAAGGAAGCCAAGGTGAAGACAATTGGCCTATGCAATGTGGTTGGCTCTTCCATTGCCCGCGAGGCTGATTGCGTTTTATATACCCAGGCTGGCCCTGAAATAAGTGTCGCTTCGACCAAAGCCATGACAAGTCAGATGCTCATGCTGACGTGTATGGCCCTCTACTATGCTAGGCGGAACAAAAGTATGTCCCTTGGCTTACGCCAGTCCACCTTGGGCCAACTTAGATCCCTGGCGCAATTTTTGTCGCAAGAATTGCCCCAAATGCATACCATGGCCAAAGCCTTAAGTCGTAAGTACGCTCAAGCCAAGAGCTTCTTTTACCTTGGTCGCGGCTATTGTTTTCCGCTGGCCTTGGAGGGGGCATTAAAGCTTAAGGAATTGTCATATATCCATGCGGAAGGCTATGCGGCTGGTGAAATGAAGCATGGCCCCATTGCTTTGATTGATCCCACCTTCCCCACATTTGTTTTGGCACCAGCAGAATCTGAAATGTATGCTAAGATCAAATCCAATATGGTTGAAATTCAAGCCCGCCAAGGACAGGTCATAGCCTTAACCAACCCGGGCACAGATTTAGCGGCTGATGATCGCTGGGAAATTCCATTTTTGCCGGGCCCGTTGATGGCCTTTTTAATCTTGCCCTGTTTGCAGCTATTTAGCTATGAAGTCTCAGATTACTTAGGCAAAGATGTTGATCAGCCTAGAAATTTAGCTAAAAGCGTCACTGTTGAATAGTTTCCTTTGGACTGATTTTAAGCCTAATTGAGTTTAAAATCCCCCAAGTATTGCCTAGCGCTAAGTCAATTACCCCACCCCGTAAAGGGGTGAGGCTTGTAAGAAATTACAAGCTTAATTGATTAGTCGGTATATTTAAAAAATATACAGCCGTTTTTTCGAAATAGAGTATAGGCACCAAGGGATGCTTCACAAGTTCCTTGCTCTGCGATTATACATTAAACATCTTTACGGGTAAGAGAAGTGTGTATAATTTATTTTTTGCAAAAAAAAATAGTAAACTCGAAAAAATAACGACGATGTGAACCACATGGAAATTCCATGAATTATAATTTTGAGAAATC
>JAFSZE010000147.1 GCA_017455745.1 Desulfovibrionaceae bacterium
CTTCGTCAATATCCCGGCGATGCGGTCATAGGCACACTGTACCGTGTGTATGCGTTCTTACGAACGCTTAAGCGAAGGAGCATGCTACGACATGACGCTAGGACTTCGTGGATGAACTGCAAGCCTCGACCCCTTGCGGGTCGGGGTGATTGACACACGAATTAGGATGTAACTAGGATTTTGGGCGTGCCAAGCCAAAAGATGCTTTTAGTTACATTGGTTCATGGCCAATTTATTAATAGTCTTTCATGTTATTAGTAATATTTCATGCTTTTAAATTGAAATGTGCCGTGAACAAAAGAGTTCTGACTGAATTTTTACTATAGGGATATAACCATGATTCAGGTAGAATCGACGCTGCAAGTGGCCGACAATTCCGGTGCTAAGCTTGTGGCCTGCATTAAGGTCCTTGGCGGCAGCCATAGACGCTATGCCTCTGTGGGCGACATTATTGTCGTTTCGGTGAAAGATGCCATGCCGCACAGTAAGGTTAAGAAGGGTGATGTGATGAAAGCCGTCATTGTGCGCACAGCCAAAGAAGTGCGCAGAATGGATGGTTCTTACATCAAGTTTGACGGTAATGCTGCGGTGCTTTTGACCAACCAGGGTGAGCCTGTTGGTACACGTATTTTTGGTCCGGTGGCTCGTGAACTTAGAGCTCAAAACTTCATGAAGATCATTTCTCTCGCACCGGAAGTTCTTTAGGGGATTTTATGAGTAACATTCGGATCCATTCAGAAGATACCGTTATGGTGATCACCGGTAAGGATAGGGGCAAATTTGGCAAAGTAAGGCGTGTCTTTAGAAGTAAAAATAGTCTCCTTGTCGAGGGTGTGCATATGGTCAAACGCCATATGCGCAAAAATCCCTATACCAACCAGCCTGGCCAGATCATTGATAAGATTATGCCCGTGCATGTGTCTAATGTTATGTTGGTCTGTCCTTCTTGCGGCCTCCCCACCCGCGTTGGCTTTCGTTTTGTGGAAAAAGACGGACAAACCAAAAAGGTTCGCTTCTGCAAAAAATGCAATGAAGTTATTGCTAGGGGGAACAGATGACACGTCTGGAAAAGATCTATCGTGAGAAAGTGACTCCTGTGCTGCAGAAAGAGTTCAACTATAAATCTAGTATGCAGCTGCCAGGTATTGAGAAAATTTCTTTGAATATCGGTCTTGGCGCCTTGAAGGACAACAATAAGGCAGTTGAGGAAGCAGTGGCCGAACTTACAGCCATTGCTGGCCAGAAAGCCGTTGTCACACGGGCCAGAAAGTCCATCGCGGCATTTAAGGTCCGTGAAGGTATGCCCATTGGTTGCCGGGTTACCTTGCGTCATGACAGAATGTGGGACTTTTTGGATAAGCTAATGAATTTTGCCCTCCCACGCGTGCGCGATTTCAGAGGCATTCCCGATCGTGGCTTTGATGGACGCGGCAATTTCACCTTGGGCATCAAAGAACATACCATCTTCCCTGAACTGGAAGTTGATCGTGTGGAAAATCCCAAGGGAATGAACATTACTATTGTTACCACAGCCCCCACTGACAAGGAAGGCAAGTTCCTCTTGGATCAGCTGGGTATGCCTTTCCGCAAATAGGAGTATTCTATGTCGCGTACCGCCCTTGAAGTTAAAGCCAAACGTAAGGCTAAATTTTCTACCCGGGCCTACAATCGCTGCCCTCTTTGCGGTCGTCCTCATGCCTTTATGCGTCAGTTCGGCATTTGCCGTATCTGCTTCCGCAATATGGCTTTAAGAGGTGAGCTGCCTGGTGTCAGAAAATCAAGCTGGTAGATTGGATTAGCTGATTAGATTAAATCCGCTTAGCTTAGCTAGATTAGATCAGATTAACTGCGGGTTAGATTGGTTTCTAAGCTAGATTAAAGCAGCTTAGCTGTTAGTTAGATTGGTTTCTATCATAAGCTAGATTAGCTTGTAGCTTGATTATGATTAAATTGTAGTTAGATTGTTTTTTTATTTTAGTCTATATATTTATTTTAGGTTAGATTATTTTGTTTTTATTATAGTGTTTTGTATCATAGTGGTTTATATTATATTTTGGGTTTGATTTATTTTGTTTTAGCTTCCCTGTGTGTCAGGATAGATTTGTTTGATTGAGCTTATTTGGGTTGATTTGTTCTGGTTTAATTTAGTTTGGGTTTATTTCGGTTGATCTGCGTTGATTTTTTATTTCAACTTGGGTTTTCTATCTCAAAGTCCAAATCTTTGTTAAATTAAGCTTAGAATTAAATTGATTTATCATCTCTTGCATTGACAATTGCTGCTAGACTTAAAAAATAAGTATGGGCTAATGAACCTAAGCAACTTTTAAAGTTCATTACCCATTTTCAGCAATTGGAATCTAGTGTTTTTGTCTTATACGCTACACTACACTACACTACACTATATCATACTATATACTATAAATATACTATATCATTTTACATATAGTATTGTTATATTAAATCATATAAATATAAAATCATATAGCTATAACGATCAAAACTTATAATCTCTTAAAATTGATTAGATCTTAATCTATTTTATAGGTGCTTACAGTTTTGTAGATATCTATAGATTTATAGAGTTATAGTTTTAAGATATTTACGGGTTTGAAAATATTAAAATTTTGAGCGAAAAAATTAGCAAGCCATATCAACCATCTGTTTTATTTTTAGATTTAAGAGCTTGTTTTTGAGGTAGATTATTGGCTTAAGAGACGCTCTTAGGCTGTGGGAAGTGGCTATATGGGATAGCTAACCCCACGCAAAGAAAATTAGGAGCTTTTAATGTTGACTGATCCCATTGCGGATATGCTGACTCGTATCAGGAACGCGAGCCAGGTGTTGCATGCCGAGGTTCGCATTCCTAAATCCAAGATGAAGGAAGCCATAGCGAATATTTTGAAGACTGAAGGCTATGTTGACGACTACAGTGTTGATGAGAAGAACATCACAATTAGCCTTAAGTATGATCACGGCAAGTCGGTTATTTCTGGTTTGAAGCGTATCAGTACACCAGGACGTAGAGTTTATGTGAATTCCCGCGAGATCCCCAGAGTGCAAAATGGTTTAGGCATTTGCATTTTGTCGACTTCTAGCGGTGTCATGGATGGTCTAACCGCCACCGAAAAGAAGGTTGGCGGCGAACTTTTGTGTGCCATTTGGTAGGGGTTGATCATGAGCAGAATCGGTAAACTTCCCATTGCTTTGCCCAAAGGCGTGGAAATTACGCTTGGTCAAGATCAGATTACTGTTAAAGGGCCCAATGGAACCTTGCACACACCCGTCTGTGATCTTTTAGACTATGAATTGACTGAGACTAGCCTAACTCTTACGCGCAAAGATGATTCGCGCCAGAGCAATGCTCAGCACGGCTTGCGCCGAACCCTCTTGGCTAATGCTATTGAGGGTGTGACGAAAGGTTTTTCCAAAGCCTTGGAGATTATTGGAGTTGGCTATCGTGTGGCGGTCAAGGGTAATCTGATTGAGCTTTTTGTGGGCTTTTCACACCCGGTTTTGATTGATTTGCCTGATGGCCTCAAAGCCAAAGTCGAGGGTCAGGTTTTGACGCTTTCAGGTTGTGATAAATGCCAAGTTGGCGAAATGGCGGCCAAAATCAGGCGAATTCGTCCGCCTGAACCCTACAAGGGCAAAGGCATCAAATATGTGACTGAGACTATCCGCCGCAAGGTCGGTAAGTCTGGTGGCAAGAAGTAGGGGGACTCATGAAAGCCAGCAAAAATGACACAAGGCTCCATCGGAAAATTAGGATCAGAAAGAAGATCTCAGGTACAGGTGAGCGTCCCCGACTGGTAGTCTTTAGAAGTAATTTGCATATCTATGCGCAGATTGTTGATGATACCTTGGGCCAGTCATTGGTTTCGGCCTCAACGCTAAGCTTAAAGAAAGCGGAAAGCGGCTTGCATTGCAATATTGCGGGCGCCACCCGCGTTGGGCAAGAAATTGCCCGTTTGGCAAAGGAAAAGAATATTACCAAAGTGGTTTTTGACCGCAATGGCTATATTTATCATGGCCGCGTCAAAGCTGTTGCCGATGGTGCCCGTGAGGGCGGACTGGAGTTCTAATATGCGTGCAGAGAATGCCAATACACCTGAAACCCAGAGCAACGAACTGGGTGAAATCGAAAAGATCGTCTCCTTAAACCGCGTGGCTAAGGTCGTCAAAGGTGGTCGGAGATTCAGTTTTAGTGCTCTGGTAGTTGTTGGTGACGGCAAAGGTGGCGTTGGATTTGGTTTAGGTAAGGCCCAAGAAGTGCCTGAGGCTTTGCGTAAAGCCACCGAGAGGGCACGTAAAAATCGCGTCCAGATCGCTTTGATTGACGGAACTTTGCCTTATGAAGTCTTAGGTCGCTTTGGTGCCGGTCGCGTTATGCTTAAGCCTGCTAGCCAGGGAACTGGAATCATTGCTGGTGGTGCTGTGCGTGCAGTTATGGAAGCTGTTGGTGTGCGTGATGTCTTGGCTAAGGCCATTGGCACCAACAATCCCCACAATGTCTTGCGGGCCACGATGCAGGGGTTGCAGTCTTTGCGTAGTGCGGAAACCGTCTCGCAATTGCGTGGAAAAACTTTAGTTGCACCAAGGAAGTAATCATGGGCGAGATCAAAGTTAAATTGGTTAAAAGTCGCATTGGTAAATCACCAATCCAGCGCAAGATGTTGGATGCCTTGGGCTTAAAACGCCGTGAGAGCGTTAAAGTTTTTCGAGATACGCCTAGTATTCGCGGCATGGTGCGGAAATTGGCCAATATTGTGGCCATTGTTGACTAGAGCGTCTGAACAAAGTGCTATTTTGGAAGGAGAGAGCTATGCAATTGCATGATCTGTATCCCTTTGCGGAAGAGCGCAAAACTCGACGCAGAGTTGGCCGTGGCGGGGGATCGGGCCTCGGCGGCACAGCTGGGAAAGGTCACAAAGGCCAAAACGCCAGATCTGGTGGCGGAGTTAGACCGGGCTTTGAAGGCGGCCAGATGCCTTTAGCTAGACGCTTGCCCAAACGCGGTTTCAAGAATTTCCATTTTAGAAATCGCTACACCCCCATCAATTTGGGTGATTTAACCAGTGCTTTTCCTGGTGCAACCGAGATTACCTTAGAAGATATTTATCGTCGTGGCTTGGCTAAGGACGGATCTGCCGTGAAGATTTTAGCCAATGGTGACTGTTTACCCAACGTGACCATTCAAGCCTCAACCTTTAGCCAATCTGCATTGGCCAAAATTACTGCGGCAGGGGGAACAGCTTCCGCCATTGAGAGCAAAGCGCAAAAGAATGCTTAACATTTGGGCATAAACGTCCGCGAAAGAGAAATTCATGGCAACAGGATCACCAACTTTAAACCAAGGGCAGATGGATTTAGGTAAACGTTTAATCTGGACCTTTTTTATTCTTTGCTGTTATCGCATTGGTGTGCATGTGCCGATTCCGGGAGTGGATGCGAATGCCATTGCTCAGTTTTTTGAGAGCATGTCAGGAACGCTCTTTGGCCTTTTTGACATGTTCTCAGGCGGTGGCTTAAGCAATGTCTCTGTTTTTGCCCTAGGCGTAATGCCTTACATTTCAGCCTCCATTATCATGCAGCTTATGCAGGTGGTGAGCCCCAACATCAAGCGTCTCTCCAAAGAAGAGGGGCAGGCGGGGCGAAGGAAGATTACCCAATGGACCCGCTACCTAACTGTGGGTATTACCTTGGTTCAAGGGTTAGGTATTGCTGTGGGCCTAGAGAATATGACAAGTCCTGCTGGTGCCTCAGTGGTGCTTGATCCTGGCTGGCAGTTTAGACTAGTCACCATGATGACTTTTACTGCTGGCTCAATTCTTGTGATGTGGTTGGGCGAACAGATTACTGACCGTGGTATTGGTAACGGTATTTCTTTAATCATTTTCTGCGGCATCGTCGTTGGCATCCCTAGAGCCATCATTCAGTCGATTGCCTTAATTAATGCCGGTGACATGAGCATTTTCATGGCCGTTTTGATCTTGATCTTTATGGCGGCAGTCACCGTGTGCATTGTCTTTATGGAACGGGCGCAGCGAAGAATTCCCATCAGCTACGCCAAGCGTCAAATCGGGCGGAAAGTATACGGCGGTCAAAATTCACATCTGCCATTTAAACTCAACACCGCAGGCGTCATTCCCCCCATTTTCGCCTCATCGCTCCTTCTTTTTCCGGCAACAATCGGGCAATTTGCCAATAATGAATATATTAAGCGGGCAGCGGAATTCTTTGCTCCCAACAGCCTGCTTTATAATTTGTGTTATGTGGCCTTGATGGTCTTCTTCTGTTATTTCTACACGGCCATTATCTATGATCCCAAGGATATTGCCGAGAATTTGAAAAAACAGGGTGCCTTCATTCCTGGAATTAGGCCCGGTGGAAAGACCCAAGTTTATCTTGATGATGTTTTGAGCCGTTTAACGTTTTCTGGCAGCATCTACATCTCGCTTGTCTGTTTGATGCCGATGCTTTTGATTAGTAAATTCAACGTGCCGTTTTACTTTGGCGGTACAAGTTTGCTGATTTTGGTTGGTGTGGCCATGGATTTCATCAATCGCGTCCACTCCTATATGATTTCTGGCCAGTATCAGCAGATGATGCAAAAAGCCAAATCTATGAGGCGTGCCTAGGTTTGACCTTGTTTTAGTTTACGTGGCCGTCATGGTGGTGAAAATTTTCAAAATGTTGGAGGAGTGTGTGGCTTTGAGTTTTGTTTGTAGCCACGCTAGAGCGAGATGAGGAAGTATCACGGAGCCTTTATTAAAAATGAGGATGAAATTTCTCGCATCCGCGAAGCGGATCGTTTGACTGCCAATATTTTAGATGCCATTGGCGACATAGTTAAACCAGGTTTAAAAACACGTCAGATTAACGAATTGGCCATGGATATGTGCCGTGACTACAAGGTCAAACCGGCCTTTTTGGGTTACGGTGGGTATCCGTATGCTGTTTGCACCTCGGTCAACGAAGCTGTTGTTCATGGTTTTCCATCGGAGCGGGAGCTTTTAGAGGGTGACATTGTTAGTGTGGATATGGGCGTTATCTTTGATGGCTTTGTGGGTGATTCAGCCCGCACTTTTCCGGTTGGTCAAGTCAGTGAAAAGGCTAGACACCTGATGCGCATAACCGAAGAGAGCCTTTATGTGGGCATTGAACAGGCTCGCGATGGCCATGATGTTCATGCCATTGGCGCTGCCATTGAAGCTTATGTTCGAGCTAACGGTCTCCATGTGGTCAAACAGTATGTGGGGCACGGAGTAGGCAAGAGTATGCATGAAAGCCCAGCTGTGCCTAATTTTAAAACTAACAAAAAAGGTTTGATCTTAAAAAACGGCATGACCATTGCTATCGAACCTATGGTCACCATCGGCTGCCCCGATGTCTATCTCTTGCCAGATGGTTGGACGGCTGTCACAACGGATCATTCTTGGTCAGCCCATTTTGAACACAGCATTGCCATTACACCCAAAGGTCCGCAGATTTTGAGTATCTCGGATCGCGGCTTAAATCGCCACACCATAGCCCCAGAAGGCTAGTCTTGACAGTGTTTTTCTAGATCCTTAGAGTAGTCTGTTCGTTTGGCGTAAAATTTTTTGACTAAGATTCGATACTGCCTTCTAAATATTCAGTCATATCTTTTTTTAGCCTAAGGGCATATAGCTAGGCACATTTGGCCATGGATCTTTCACAGGCTTTTTTAGCTCTTGGTTAGAAATATAGGTTAGAAATAATTCTGCAAGACAAAAAATTCACGCTCTACAAAAACGTATGCTCTACAAAAAAATATGTTATATAATTAGTCTTTTGTCAAGGCAATTTTAGCTATTAGTATTAATAGGCTTTAATTTTTTTAAAACATAAATGTCTTTTGCCGTAAATTAAAGAGTTTTGACTGAATTTAAGCCTTTTTTGTTTTTAAGTTTAAGCAATTAGCCTCTTCTTTCTTTGTCGAGAGGCTAATTGCAAACTTAAAGTATAATCTTTAAAAATTTTTTTACTTTGTCTTTTGGCTCATATGCGATTGTGTCTTATTGTGAGTGCTATTTTATCTTATTATGAATAGTATTTTGATTTTAAATTTAAGGGTTAAAAGTTGAAAGCTAGAATTTGGATTTTAGGTTTTAATTTTTAAATTTTAAATTTGCGATCAAAAACTGCAAACTTTATATATGTAAATTTTAAACTAAAAAGATTGTTCCGAAAAGCTTGTTTTAGACAAAAAGATCATTTTAAACTAATAATGATTGTTTCAAACAAAAACAAGTCATAGTTTTAAACTCTAATTTTAAGCCATAAAATTGAGGTATTAAGGATCTGTCTATAAATGATTTGTCGTTTTCTAGAAGAAAAAAAAGCGTACAGAGAGTCTCTTCTGCATTTAATTTTCTAGAGTTTTGTACATTATTTCCAGGCAGTTCCTAATATTAAAACCAGAAACAAAAATTCTTCTATAACATAATACATACTTTAAATCCCGTATTTATGGGAAATTGACCATACTGATCTTACTTAAGATTGCAAAAATTTTTCATAGCGGACAAGTTCTGTCTAATTCTGTCGTATTTTTTTCCATGGAGGCAGCGTTTCCTCCCACTCCACCAAAACGGGTTGGGGTTCCACGCTGAAATTTTATGAAAGTCAGACCAAGTGTTAAAAAGATATGCCCTAAGTGCAAGGTTATTCGCCGCAAGGGTGTTCTTCGGGTAATCTGTGAAAACCCCCGGCATAAGCAACGCCAGGGCTAGGGCAGGAGTCATAAGTGGCTAGAATCGCAGGTGTTGATCTACCTAGAGGGAAACGCGTTGATATCGCGCTCACCTACATTTTTGGCATTGGCCGCACGACCGCGTTGAAGATCTTAAAAACAACGGGTATCGACTGGCAGCGCAATATCGATGATCTTTCAGCTGACGAAGTGAACGAAGTTCGTAAAGAACTAGAGCAAAATTATAAAGTCGAAGGCGACTTGCGGCGTGATATTTCGAGCAGCATTAAGCGCTTAATGGATATTGGCTGTTATCGGGGCTTACGTCATCGTCGTGGCCTGCCTGTGCGTGGTCAGCGTACCCACACCAATGCTCATACCCGCAAAGGCCCCAGGCACGGTCTGGTTGGCAAGAAAAAATAGTTCGAGGATAATGATATGGCCCAACCCAGTAAAGTAGCCAAGAAGAAAGAGAAAAAAAATGTGCCTGTAGGCATTGCTCACATTTTGGCCTCATTTAATAACACGATTGTGACGTTTAGCGACACCCGTGGCAATGCCATTTCCTGGGCCTCTTCTGGTCAGAGTGGCTTTAAGGGATCTCGTAAGTCAACACCATTTGCTGCCCAAGTGGCTGCTGAAACTGCTGCCCGTAAGGCCCAAGAGAGCGGTATGCGTACTGTGGGCATCTATGTCAAAGGTCCCGGTACTGGCCGTGAAGCGGCTATGCGTGCTATTGCTCAGGCTGGTTTCAAGGTTGCTTTTATTCGTGATATTACACCGATTCCCCACAACGGTTGCCGTCCACCTAAGCGCAGACGCGTCTAGTCTCAAGTAGAACAAGGATTTTGCGAGGTTTTTCATGGCCAAATATACTGAAGCCAAATGCCGTCTCTGTCGGCGTGAGGGCTGCAAGCTTTTTTTGAAAGGAGATCGTTGTTTCACTGAGAAATGCGCTCAAGACAAACATCCGTTTGTGCCAGGCCAACATGGTCATGCGCGGAAGAAGATCAGTGAATATGCGGTTCAGTTGCGCGAGAAGCAAAAAACCAAGCGGGCCTATGGTTTGCTTGAACGTCAATTTCGCGGCTACTTTAAGAAGGCTGAAATGCAGAAAGGTGTCACCGGCACCAATCTGCTTATCCTGTTAGAGCGTAGGCTTGATAACGTTGTCTACCGCTTGGGTTTTGCCAACTCAAGAAATCAGGCTAGACAGCTTGTGCGTCATGGCATTTTCACCTTGAATGGCAAGAAAGTGAATATCCCTTCCTTGCAAGTCAAGGTTGGTGATAGCATCGAGGTTCCTGAGGCTAACAGGAAGATTCCGGTCTTGGCCCAAGCCCAAGAAGTCATTGCCAGACGTGGGTGCCCGGCCTGGCTTGAGATCGACGGTGCTGCTTTCAAAGGTACGATCAAGGCTTTGCCTGAACGTAGTGACATTCAATTGCAGGTGAATGAACAGCTCATCGTCGAACTCTATTCGAAATAAGCAGGTGGGACATGCTCAATAAACAGGGTGATCGTCTTATCAACTCCCGTAATTGGTCTGAGCTTGTTAAACCGGAAAAGATCGTCCGCGATGATGACGAAACGAGTGATGTCTACGGCAAATTTATCTGTGAACCTTTGGAGCGTGGCTATGGAACAACCATTGGTAATGCCATGCGTCGGGTTTTATTGTCATCCCTGCAGGGAGCAGCCTTTGTCAGTGTAAAGATTTCTGGTGTTCAGCATGAGTTTACAACCATTCCTGGTGTGCTTGAAGATGTCACTGATGTGATTTTGAACATCAAGCAGGTCAGAATGATGCTAGATACCGATGAGCCCCAGCGTTTAGAGCTACACATGACGAAGAAAGGGGAAATTCGGGCCGGTGATATTGTCGAGAATCATCATGTGACTATTTTGAATCCTGAGTTGCATATTGCCACCTTGACCGAGGATAAACCGCTTGACTTTGAGTTTGAAGTTAGGATGGGCAAAGGCTACCTGCCTGCCGATATGCATGAAGGTCTTGACGACAACATTGGATTGATCAAGCTAGACGCCAGTTTTTCGCCTGTACGCAAAGTTGCCTACCGTGTTGAGCAGGCTCGTGTGGGGCAGATGACCAACTACGACAAACTTATCCTGGAAGTTTGGACCGACGGATCTGTCTCCCCAGAAGATGCTATTGCCTACAGCGCCAAAATTATCAAAGATCAAATTTCTGTTTTCATAAATTTTGACGATACGGTTTCCGGAAAATCCGCCTTAGGCGCAAATGGCGGAGGGGAAATCGACGAAACCCTTTTTAAGGAAATTACCGACCTAGAGCTTTCTGTGCGGGCAACCAATTGCTTGCACAGTGCTAACATCAAGCTCTTGGGCGAGCTCGTTCAAAGGACTGAGCCTGATATGCTTAAAACCAAAAATTTTGGTCGTAAGTCCTTGGACGAAATAAAAAGTGTGCTTGTAGGTATGGGTCTTGACTTTGGCATGAAAGTTGAGAACTTTGATAAGAAATATCAGGAATGGAAGAGGAAGCAGCAAAATGAGGCATAGGAATTCGGGGCGTAAGTTTTCACGAACCCCATCACATCGTAAAGAGTTGATGCAAAACTTGGCTAGGGCTTTGCTGCTCCAAGGAAAGATCAAGACTACTTTATATAAGGCTAAAGATTTACGCGGTGTGGTAGAGCCTTTGATCACCTTAGGCAAACGTGATGATCTGCATGCCAGACGTTTGGCCTACAAAGTCTTAAAGGACCACAAGTTGGTTCAGCACCTCTTTAATGACATCGCACCTCTGTTTAAGGATATCCCAGGCGGATATACCCGTGTCACCCGTCTCTCCATGCCCAGACAAGGCGACAATGCACCTATGGCTGTCATTGAATTTGTCCAAGAGGTCGAAAAATCGGTGCCTGATTCCACACCTCCCAAGAAGGTTGAAAGTAAGGAAGAGGTCGGTTAGAGCCTGCCTGATTTGAGCCTAAGATTAAAATTATCTTGATAGTTTTTTCCTTTAAAAATATATCTTAAGATAATCCTTATTTGGCCAAAACCTTACGTTCTGGCCAGTCTGCCTAAATATGGGCGCTATCTAGCAGTTTGGCAGAGGGATATTGTCTCTTGGATAACACACTAGAGGCCCCCATTTTTTAGGTGGAGGGATGATCAATGCAGAATAATTTTTCCAGGATTTAAAGCAAGCTTTGGAATTTTTACCTACGCGTTTTTTAATTTGAGCAAATAACTGCATGGCAGATGCTTATCCTGTCGATTGTGATCAGTTATCTTTTTCTGAACATTTTTAGTTTTTGCATTATTACGTTTTCCCGGAAATAGAGTTAAATGAGCGTACTCATAGCGCTGTCTTTCAAAAATCTGGCGGGAATGTAATAGAATTAGCAGGTACATTATGTGCCTCCAATGTTTCAAACAAAAATCCCTCGCAAAATGCGGGGGATTTTTGTTTGAAAGGGTTGCATACGAAAATATGTTTGTCGAATGCAGATTATGAATCGGGTAGGGGGGAGCAAGGCTCCGCCC
>JAFSZE010000148.1 GCA_017455745.1 Desulfovibrionaceae bacterium
TAACTGCTCAAATTCTCTAGCCGGAACGGTTTCAGCTTGGCATAAGGCTTCATAAAAACGCGTATATTCCTCTTTATTCATAGGGCAATTAAGATAATCTCCCTTACAAGGTGAATTATCGCCTACTTTTTTTAAAGCCTCTTCTTCATAACGTGAAGCCCTAAATACGATGTCAAAATTTAAACTATGGGTCCAAACTATAGGAGCAATGGCATCATAGAAGTAACAATGTTCTTGGCCTAGATAACTAGCTAAAGACTTAGTTAATCCTTCAGAAGCTACAGGTCCTGCGGCAATAACAATAGCGGAAAAATCCTTTAGGAGAGCTTCATCTAAAGCCTCAATTCTGGCACTAACTACCTCAATTAAACTGTGCTTTAGCACTTGATCTGTTAAATCAGAAGCAAAGGCCTCGCGATCTACAGCTAAAGCCTTGTCGGCAGGAACGGCATGTAAATCGGCGGCCTGCATAAAAGGACTCTGCATTTCCCTCAATTCTTGCTTTAACAATCCAATAGCAGAAGTTAATTCTTTTGATCGCAAGGAATTAGAACACACTAATTCAGCAAATTTATCACTTACATGCGCTTCAGAATGAAAGTGAGGCTTTTGTTCGTATAAAACAACTTTAATTCCAGCACGGGCCAAAACTAAAGCACACTCACAACCTGCAAGTCCAGCACCGATAATAGCTACTTTAGTATCCAATCACTTTCTCCTAAATCCTAACTCAAAATTTAAAATAATAAAACCAAATTAAAAATTATATACTTTTAAAAGTTATGCCGGATTTGCCAGCTAAAACCTCTTTTTTTAATTTTAAACAATTTAATTTATAACTTATCCTTAGATTTTAAGCTTAAATATAAAAACTTAAATTTGAACAAATATTTAAACAAGCATTTAATCTTTTTTGTAAATATATCTATCATTTAAATATAGTAAAATTTCTTACAAATTTACTTTAAATTACTTTAAAACAAAATTAATTATAAATATGGCTTAGCTTTTTAAGCCACTATAAGGAGAAAAGTAACGATGTCGGCCAAATTTGACCAAATCAAAGCTCGTGAAGAGCAATTACTTTGCAAGTCATACAGTCGTTATCCTTTAGCGATTGTTAAAGGAGAAATGTCGCGTCTTTATGACATCGACGGCAAGGAATATATTGATTTGCTTGCCGGTATTGCCGTAGCAGCTCTTGGTCATTGTAATCCAGAAATTTGCGCTACTTTAGCCGAACAATCCCATAAACTCTGGCATGTAAGCAACTTATTCTATCAAGAAGAACAACTTGAGTTAGCCGAACGTTTACTCTCAACTACCCATCATCAAAAAGTCTTTTTCTGCAATTCAGGGGCAGAAGCCAATGAAGCCGCAATCAAACTAGCTAGACGTTATTGCTCAAAGGTGCAAAAAGAAGATAAATATGAAATTATCACCTTGGAAGGCTGCTTCCATGGTCGCACCTTAGGCACGCTAGCAGCCACAGGACGCGAGACTTTAAGCGACGGTTTTCACCCCTTACCCTTAGGCTTTAAACAAGTTGAAAGCCAAAATTTAGAAGCCCTAGAAGCAGCTATTACCAAAAATACCGCTGCAGTTTTAGTCGAAGTGGTGCAAGGTGAGGGCGGAGTCATTCCCCTAGCTAAAGATTACCTAAAAGGTCTAGAAAACATCTGCCGTAAACATAAGATCTTATTTATCTGCGATGAAGTGCAGGCCGGTTTTTGTCGTACTGGGACTTTTTGGGCCTTCCAACAACATGATTTAAAACCTGATATTATTACTACCGCCAAAGCTCTAGCTAATGGTCTAGCTATGGGCTGTATGATGGCTACCAATGAAGTGGCCCAAGGCTTTGAACCTGGCAGCCATGCTACTACCTTTGGAGGTGGCGCCTTAGTCTCCAAAGTGGCGAGTAAAACTGTAGAAATTATGCTGCGTGATAACCTGGCAGAACGCTCTTGTAAAGTGGGAGCAAATCTAAAAAATCGGCTCTTAGATTTGCAAAAAAAATACCCTCATAAAATAAAAGAAGTGCGGGGCCTTGGACTAATGCTCGGCATTGAACTTAAGTCTGATTGTCCAAAAGTTTGGGAAAAATTATTGCAACGAGGTTTTATTTGCAGTCTTTCTCACAATGTTACTCTACGTTTACTGCCAGCATTAAACATTGAAGAAAAAGACCTAATGGCTTTTGTAGAGGCCCTTGAAGCCATTTTTAAAGAAAATTAAGCCAAAGAGTGCATCAACCCAAACTCCAAGTGTTGCGTTAAGTTAAGCCACAGGTAACTATTAAGAACCCCCAAAGAGTCAAGTGAAGGTGTCCAATTTTATCCAGCTTTTAGGATCGCATATTTTTTCTTTTTGAAAGATCGCAGAAGAAAATCCCCTATTTACGCAGGTCTTCACCTTCTACCATGAGGGGGATCTAAATAGTTACCCTAAAATTTAATTAAATCACGATCATGCCTGCTAATCACTTGAGCTTGTAATTTTTTACAAGTTCAAAGGCATGCCTCAGGGTTAGTGACCACAACATAAACGTTTCTTGCCCTACCAAATTGATTTCCCGTGCGAGATCGGCTAAAATGCGATATAATCAAAAAATAGCCGAAAAGGACAGATATGCAATTTTTTACTCGCGATTTGGCTAAAATCATCGGCCAACTTTCAAGTGAGTATGCCTGTTTGCTCGTAACAGGCGCACGGCAAAGCGGGAAAACCACTCTTTTGCGCTCTTTGATGAACCCAAAGAGAAAATACGTCTCTTTAGATGACCTTGATGAGCGAAAATTGGCTAAACAGGAACCAGCAACCTTTTTGGCCCTACATGGTCAACCGATTTTGATTGACGAAGTGCAATACGCTCCTGAGCTTTTTTCCGTCATTAAAATGGCCATTGATAATGGGGCAGCACCTGGATCGTTTTGGCTCACAGGATCACAAGTATTCTCACTGATGCAACTTTCCCAGGAATCTCTAGCTGGAAGAGTGGCCATTTTACGTTTACCCATGCTTTCTCAGCACGAAATCTACGGAGAGGGAACATCTTCCCCTTTTTTGGTGGATTTTAATGCCCTTGCTACCCGTACAGGCCAAGAAACTGATCTGCAAGGAATATACGAGCGCATTTGGAACGGGAGCATGCCAGCATTTGTCAGTGGTCGCTATACGGATCGAGCGATATACTATGCATCCTATTTGGAAACGTATCTCAGCCGTGATGTGGGAGATATCTTAACCAGGTTCGACAAAATGCTCTTCAATGATTTTCTGAGAGCAGCGGCATGCCGGGTTGGCCAATTGCTCAATATACACAATCTGGCCACAGATATTGATGTTACTGACGATACGGCCAGACGCTGGCTTGAAATCCTTGAACGCTCAGATGTGATTTTTTATCTCCATCCGTATTTCAACAATCTCTTAAAACGCACGGTCAAACAAAAAAAGCTCTATTTTTGTGATACTGGATTAGTAGCCTATTTGACGAAGTTCCCTAATGCCGAAACACTGGCTCACGGAGCCTTAAACGGAGCAATTTTAGAAAATTATGTTGTGTCTGAAATCAGAAAAACCTATTTGAACGCTGGCAGAGAAGCTCCTTTGTGGTACTACAGAGATCGAGATAAAAAAGAAATTGACTTAATTATAGAAGCAAATGGCTTCCTTCATCCCCTAGAAATAAAGAGAACTCTAAATCCATCCCACTGCCTCAAGGCCAATTTTTCTGTTTTGGATCATGGTGCAGTTCCTA
>JAFSZE010000149.1 GCA_017455745.1 Desulfovibrionaceae bacterium
AATAAACAAATAGCAGAAGAAAGTACTTACAAGCTAAATAACCTAACCAAAATTAAACGGCCATTGAGCTGTGTTTAATCTACATAAACATAGCTCAATGGCCGTTTAATTTAAAGTATAATCTTAATAAGATTTTTATAGCATATGGAAATTACATCTACAGACAAAGCAATCTATTCTGTTACAGGCAAAACAATCTATTCTATAGGCATAAATCCAAGCTTTTGCACATCATATTAGAATATTTAATAAAACAAATCCAGCTATCAAGATCTTATATGCTATTTTTATCTTAAACTATACCATGCTCACCAGGCTTTTCATATTCTTCACGCTTTTGACTCTCACGATACTCTTCCGTAGAACCTAATGCTAAAAGAATTGATGGGGAAATATAGATTGACGAATAAGTACCGATTATAACACCAAGCAGCATGGTCAAAGCAAAAGAATGGATGACACCGCCACCCAAAATAAAGAGGGCAAAGGCAGCTGCAATGGTGGTACCACTAGTTAATACTGTTCTAGATAAAGTCTGGTTCACACTTAAATTGATTAACTGCAAGAAATTCAAATCACGTTTCGCCAGCAAATTTTCACGCAAGCGGTCATAGATGATGATCGTATCGTTCAAAGAATAACCAATGATTGTTAATAGGGCTGCAATAACATTTAGATCAATATCCATGCCCACAATGGCTAAAAATCCTGTAGTTATTAAAACATCATGGATTAGTGCTGCAATTGCACCTAGGGCAAATTTCAAGCGCAAGACAAAGCAGACAATCAGAGTCACAATGAGAGCTACTAAAACCAGCCAGCCAATACTGAGGCCTAAAAATGTGCTCAAGACATACATACAACCCCAGAGCACAAAAGCCATGGCTGCTGCCGCCATCCAGCGTTGTTCAAAACGTCCAGAAATATATACGGCGATCAATAATATGGCATAATAAAGAGCGCTCAAAGCTTTATTGGCCAGATCGCTACCGACCTTAGGACCAACCACCTCCATCCGCTCAATGGAAGAGGGATTATCGGGAAAAGCTTGCTTTAGGTTTTCAATGACAACTGAACGCAAATTGGATGCATCGCCATCGCTGCTCTTGGAGAAACGTAAGAGATAATCGAGTCCACCTTCGCCAAAACGCTGGGTAGAAATACCAGGAAAAGCTGGGAGATTTAGGCTATTTTTTAGCGCCTCATCTTCCACAGACTTATCAAACTTGATTTGCACAATGACGCCACCGGCAAAATCAATACCTAGTCTAAAGCCATTGCCAAAGAAACAGGCCCACAATCCCGCCAAAAACATTAAGGCCGATAAGGCGTAGGCTAGATAACGCTTCCCAGCAAAATCAATTTTGGTGCCGGGTTTGATTAAAACAAACGGCATACAAGCCTCCACCTTTAGATGCTAATACCTTTGGTGCCACTATTTTTGGCCCAGAATTCAAAAATAACCCGCGAGACAAAAATGGCCGTAAACATACTGGCAATAATTCCTAACGACAAGGTCACGGCAAAGCCGCGTACAGGACCGGTGCCAAATTGATATAAAATCACAGCTGTGATGATTGTCGTTAAGTTAGAGTCGGTGATAGCAATAGTCGCACGCTCAAAACCAGCCTTAACAGCAGCTAGTGGTGAAAAGCCTGCCCGAAGTTCTTCGCGAATACGCTCATAAATCAAGACATTGGCGTCAACCGACATACCGATGGTTAAGACAATGCCGGCAATGCCCGGCAAAGTTAATGTGGCGCCAAACGCCCCCATGCCGGCAAAAAGAATCAAGATGGTAAAACTTAGCATACAATCGGCAATAAAGCCGCTCTTACCATAGTAGACGACCATAAAAGCTAAGACTAAGAATGCACCAACCAATGATGCTTTCATACCACTGTCGATGGATTCTTGGCCTAAGCTTGGTCCCACTGTCCGCTCTTCCAAGACACTCACAGGGGCTGGCAGGGAGCCTGCACGTAAGACAATGGCTAAATCTTGAGCTTCATCGGTGGTGAAACTACCGCTAATACTGGCTCTGCCTCCACCGATGCGCTCACGAATAACCGGTGCCGAATAGATCTTGTTATCTAAAACAATAGCCATACGCCGACCGACATTTTCCGAGGTAATCTTCTCAAAAATCCGGCCACCGCGACTATTAAAGGTCAAAGACACATAAGCTTGATTTAACTGATCAAAAGCTGGTCTAGCGTCATCCACATCCTCGCCAGTCAGCATGGCATCACGCTCAATGGCCAGCATTTTCGAGCCTTCTCCCTTGGTTTCACCTTTCTCCTGGTAAGGCAAGGCAATAACGCCAGCTGGCAACACCGTTTTGGTTGAATCAACATCATCGCGGACCAAATGAAATTCCAAATGGGCAGTCTGGGCAATAATAGCCACAGCACGTCTAGGATCGGTCACACCAGGCAACTGGATCTGAATGCGATTACCTTCCTGCTTACGAATATCAGGTTCGGCCACACCAAATTGATCTATGCGGTTGCGGATCGTTTTTAGGGCCTGATCCAAGGCCATAGATTCCAAACGAAGCACTTCTTGATCTGAAAACTGCGCTGTATAACGGAGCTGACCATTTTCAGAACGGATGGGATCATTCAATTGGAGCTGGGGAAAATGCTTTTCAAGCAAAGTTTTTAGTTTTTCCTCGGCCTCAGCTTTAGGCAAAATAAACTCCAAGCTTTTTCCGCCAATCACCCTTGGCCGCAAAATGGCAAAACGTTCATCTTGGGCTTGCCTGCGCAAATCCTGACCTAAAATGGCTAAAGAATTGCTCACTGCTTTTGCAACATCTACTCCAAGCGTCAAATGAATGCCCCCACGCAAATCAAGTCCAAGATTAACCCGACTTTGGGGGAGAACACTCTCCAACATTGAACCTTGGCCTAAAAAACTAGGTAATGCATAGACCAAGGAGATCAAAAATACCGTCAAGGCTAGGGCCAAACGCCAACGCAAACCCATCTTCCACCTTCCCCAAAATTATTTCTTTGCAGATTTGCTTTTTTCTTCTTTTGGCTTGCCAGTAAAAAGTCCACCCACAGCGGCTCTGGACACAAGCAATTTTGATTCACCACACTGAAGCAAGATTTCGTCATTGTTAATGGCAGCAATTGTACCGATTAGACCACTAGAAGTAACAATTTTATCACCGGCCTTTAAAGCGTCGATCATTTCACGATGAGCCTTAGCCCGCTTTTGCTGAGGTCTAATCAATAAGAACCAAAAAATAACAAACATGAGAATAAAAGGCATGAAACTAGCCAACATACCCATGCCATCACCAGCTGGAGCCCCAGCCTGGGGTGTGCCCATGGCAAATGCAACCGACTCAAACATTAGCTATCCTCCCATTGACCAGTAAAGATCAATTGTGCAAGCATATTCTAAAATAAAAAATCCATTTATGTTATTAAGACTAAAATTTATCAGGAGTTTATAAAAGATTTATCAAAGAAAAATTTGTAAAATAGGAAAAATATTGCCTAAAGCAAAATTATAACATCTATATTTTTGTAATGTATAAGACAAAATACGAAAGATATAAGATATAGCCTATAGACTATAGACTATAG
>JAFSZE010000150.1 GCA_017455745.1 Desulfovibrionaceae bacterium
TATCAATATAGAATAAATTAAATAAACATAAATGTAACATTATGTGCGCTTTTTTTACCATTTAGTATGAAAATTTATATTTGGAAAAGAAAGAGCGAGCATATGCAAAATTCATGCCGTTAGGCGACTGAACCCTTACTATTTCTAATTATAATCAATAAACATATATTTGAACTTTGTTTACAAGATTAGCTTACGTTACATGTTCATATATATCTTGAATGCTTGCATTAATTACGCAAGTTAATTTTTTTGACTTTTGCATATAATCTCGACGACATATCTTTTAAAGAGCCAGCCATAGATGCGTTATGTTATATTGATCAGTATTCAAGATTAAAGTATTGCTGCGTGCATAGATAATCGCCTATAGAGATTTTTTGCTTATGCATAGAAGCGTCATCGTGTGGAAGCCTAGAGTTAGGAGCAACTAATTTTTAGGATCAAAAGGAAATATGGGCGCACAAGAAGACCAAAGCTCAACACTTTCAGCATGTTGTTCAGAGTAACTTGCGTTGGTTGTTACTCTCATCTTCGCAACATTTTTGGAACAATCTAGGCATAGTCTTTGGTGCCTGTAGCACTAGAGAAGTGGCGCTTACAGCTTAAGGCATAAGTGATAACTAGGCCACATGAGATCTATTTGCAACTTTTAACATCCAAAATAAATAAAGAAAAGCCCGAAAATGACAATAAGTAGGCTGGACCAGCGACGCACAGTCCAACCAAACTTTTGGTACCCCTTGGTTTCAGCAATGCTCACGCTAATACCTGCTAGGACAATAGGTGTGCAGTGGCCTATGCCAAAAACCACGCTCATAAGAACACCGCGGGCTAGCTCGCCGTTCACAAAAATTACGCCGAGCATGGGGGCTAGGAAGCCGAAGGTGCACACCCCTGCCAGCAGGCCGTAGAGAAATCCCAGCACCAGAGCTCCACCCCACCCCTCAAGCTTCCAGCGAAAGAGCCAATCCCAGTAGATCGCGCATCTCTTGGATTTAAGAGCATTGTATAGGCCAATCACGACTAGCAAAAAGCCAATGAAAAGGTACATCCACTTGGGAATGTCGCCTAGCATGCGTCCAAGACATGCGCAGGCAACCCCTGTACAAAAGACGGCAAGAAACAGGCCGAAAGAAAAGAACAGGGCATATCCTAACGCTTCTCTATGCGGTTTACTTCCAAGAGTTTGGCCTGCCACATAACTTACCAGAATAGGGATACTGGCCAAATGACATGGTGAAAGTATGGTACTAGCAATACCCCAAGCATAGCAGCCTAAAAGCGACAGCCAGAACCCCTCCAAGATGAGATCATTGATGCCAATGAGTAGCTCTTCAAGCATAAAGCTACTCGCTAGCTAGCTTGTCGAGCAGAGTGCGCATTTTGCTTTCTTTCATGTAGCCGGATGTGCGTTCTACTTCATGCCCGTTTTTGTCAAAGAAAATAAGCGTGGGCACAAGGTCAACCTTCCAGTGCGCTCTGTTTTCGAGATTTTTTTCCACCTCAATCCAAATGAAGGCGACCTTACCTTTGTAGTCTGGTAGCACGCGTTTAACGATGCGATCCTGTAGCTCGCAGGGCAGGCAGTCACCACCAAGGTCAAGCAATGTTGGCATTCCTTTGGCCGGAACCTCGTTCACGGTCTGTCCGTCTACATCCAAAGCCTCTTGCGCGGCCTTACATGTCAGCGGGCCAAGAAAGATTTGAAAAACTACCTGAAATAGGACGTAAAGAGGAAGAATAACTTTGACAGAATTCTTGATCATGGATTTTTCCAGGAAAGCTGCTTAAGCGTCTAACTGTTAAAGAACGTAAACAAAAGACAAACACTTTATATGCGTAATCAGCCTAAGCTATTAAGATACGTTGTATAGTGAACGCAAAAAATTTTATAGAATGTACTGTAGTAATGTTTTTCTTCTGCGAGAACATCGTTGACAAATATGTTGTTTACCTTTGACTAACTCAATTATTTATTTTATTTACTATAAATCCAAATCCTAAATTCTTGCAAAAGACAGACTACAAGGCAATACTTCTTCTTTAGTATAATTGATTTCATTATATCCTTGTGGCTTAAAATAAAACGTAATAGGCAACAGCCAAGATCTTGCAACACTTGCGTTGTCTTTATGAGTGTGCAAAAAATGTTAGGAGTGCTTGGAACATACTGTCTTCTGCTTGAATTTATGTGTCTAGTTAAGTTAATTTTTTCTTTGACTTGACGTACTAGTGTCTAGCAGTCACATAGTTTTTTCACCGTGAATTAGTTGCTTGTTATTTTTATTCATGACCTAAATTCACAATAATTAAGCACTTTGTCTTTGTCACAACAAACTTTCATTGCAAGCGTAGTACTAAGTTCGGCATATCGATAGGTGTGGTAGTGCACAGTTAGTTTTTCGCATGCAAAACTCTACAAATATTGGATTGTTTTGCACTAGTTTTAAAATGTACTACCACACCCCAAAGGTTCTTGTACCTAGACTTTGACAATCTTGACTCTGGTGCTTGAGAAGTCGGGAATGCCACCTAGTGGGTCAGTCAAGGGCAGTCTCCCCTGACTTTCATCGAGCCGTCCAAGCATATTAAAGCTTGCTCCTTGACCAAGCTTTGGATCAGGCTTTAAGGCTTTGTCGTCTCCAGCTTCAGCTCCGCCTAGAAGGACTTTCTTGGCATCTTTGATCCAGATCTTTGATGCGCCACATTGTGTGTGTCCATAGTGGAAGGATACAGCAACGACACCTTCAGCTATCAAAACCGAGGGATGAGCCTTAATCTTAATCCCTTGGGGACAGTGTCTAGAAGAGATGCTGATCAAATCGCCTTCGCGCACTCCTAGCTTTGCACAGTCTTTGACATTAAGGTGAGCTAAATTTTCAGGAAAAAGTTCCATGGACCACTTGTGACATGTGGTTCTAGACTGGCCATGTACATTCATCTTGTAGGTAACGGCTGTAAAGGGCCATTTGGCATCCTTATCCGCAATTACGTCACCTCCGGCTTCGGTAGCCTTGGCAAGATGAAGCGTTCCGCAATACTTTTGGCCCGTCATGGAATCAAAGGCTTGGGCCAGTTTTTCATTATAGAGCGCAATCCGCGTCACGGCCTTCTTCTGGGCACCATTGTCGAAGAGGGTTTCGTAGCGATCCTTAAAGATGCCACCACGAACGGCCATGGTGCACACCTGCCGCCAGACATTCTGGCTCATGAGGCCTTTGAACTTGAACAGGGGATAGTTCTGGCGCACAAAAGTGCACTCCTCCTCACAGGCTAAAGGTAGCTTAGCATTGCTCGCCAGATTGGCAAGTCCCCGCACATAGTAGTCCTCTGCCTTGTGCAAAGGATGGAGACCTCCATCTCTATCCTTAATAGCATCTTTGCCAAAGCCTGGAAGCTTCAGGTATTCGGCCAGATCTACCAAGAAAGTCTCCATGGAAAAAGGCCTACCGTCGGCGGTTTTCCCCGTCAAAGGCTCAATGGCCGGAAACCGTACCGTCGTAAACTTAAGGGCTGGGGCGTGCGGTGACATGTAGGAATACTGACCTTCAAGATAGGTCAGATTCGGCACGATGTAGTCAGCATACAGGTTGGTCTCATTTACCATCACATCTAGAGATACATGCAGAGGAACCTTGGCCTTATCCTTCAAGGTTTCAATGTAACGCGTGCCTCCAGGAATAGAGTAAACAGGATTGAAGAAGAAGGTAAAGAGCACCTTGCAGCCATAGGGATATCCTTGGTCGATGCCATTCATGGCCTCGGTGCATAATCCTCCCCTTGTAAAGGAGTACCAAGGACGCTTAGCTGGGTAGCCTGAGCCTTTGGCCTTTTTTTCTTGATACTCGACCGACTTTTCGTAGACAGCACCCTCGCGGCTAATCTTGACGCCTGCGGGTTTTCTCGCGCCTTCAAAGGAAGCCAGATCAAAAAGCCCCTTCTTCCAATCTGCGGCCTTGCCGGAGGATTGCATGTAGCCGCCCTGTTGGTTGATGGAACCTACCAGCACGGAGAGCATGGCTACAGCATAGGCGGCATAGGTACCACCCACATAGTTGCCGGCCCCATGGTACTGGCACACTCCGGCCTTGGAGCCATGGGCAGCAAAGTCGCGTGCTGTCTTCTGTATATCATTAATACTGATACCAGAGAGCTTGCTGTAGTGTTCAAGTGAGTTGGCTAATACTTCTTTCTTAAGGATGGCAAAGCTTGTGGCACAGGTAAGCTTTGTTCCATCTGCCAACACGACTTGGCCCGCAAAGTCAAGCTCAGCCTGCAAAGCAGTGGCAAAAGACTGCACTTTCCCACCGGAAACGGCTACGGTCCAGGCCTGCCCCTCTTCCTTACCCTTAAAGGTCGGATCTACGTCCTCTAGGAGGAGGAATTTACCCTCTTTTTTATGGCCTTTTTGGGTTATGACCAGGTGACAGGCATTGGTATATCCGCTAAAGCCTTTTTCTTGCGCCAATGCTTGATTGAAGCAGGAGAGAAATGTGGAATTGATGAGTTTCTCTTCCAGCATCACGCGGATAAGACCCATAGCCAGTGCTCCATCTTGGCCAGGGGTAACAGCCAGCCAACCGTCGGCGTGGGCTGAAGCATTAGTCGCTCTTGGATCAATGACCACAAACTTGAGGCTCTTCTCGGCATGGCGTTTAGCCATAAGTGCACCGTAAAAATTTATGCCTGGTTGTAGGGCTTCATAGACGTTGGCCCCAAATACGAGCATGTATTCACAGGTCATGGGATCGGCCTTAAGCTCCACCTCACGGCCCTCAGTGAGGGCAAAGTTACCCATGCGGAAGCCTAGACCACAGATGTCAGTGTGACCGATGCGGTTGGTTGAGCCTACGGCTTGTTTCACGAAGCGATCTGAGAAGTCCTTATAACCAGCCTGATCCCGGCCACCTATAAAGATGAAGCCGTTGCGCATGCTCCCAAGCCCCGGGTCTTTAGGATCAATGGGATCGTCTTTGAGGACATCCTTAAGGCCCGGATAGAGATCCTTATCACCTATGGACTCAAAGAGACGTCCACCTTGGGCCACTTCCTTGATAAGGGTTTCCCAAGAGATGGGTTCGAACTTCCCCTCCCCTCTCTTCCCCGCACGTTTCAAAGGCTGGGTTAAGCGGTAGGGATTGTAGGCATAGTTCATGGCCTCCTGGGCTTTGGCACAGGCTGGGGCCGGCACAGTGAGAGCTTGTGATAGTGGCGTTGCATAGTCTAGGGGTTCTCCTGCCATATTATAGGGATGGTAGGGATTACCTGAAATGTGGTCTATTTTCTCATTCCTAACGTGCACGGCCAGACCGCAGCGGGCGTTACAGCCAAGACAGGTGGTAAAAACCGTGCGTTGTTCCTCTTTAAAGACCTGCTTACCCGCACCCTGCCCTTCTTGGCTCTTGGCTTCGCACAAAGTCGCGCCTGTCAAAATGGCAGTGGCGCCAGCCACACAGGAAGTCTGAAGAAACTCTCTCCGCCCCAGCATGTCTATGGTCTTAGGCATCGCTTAGCTCCTTACCTCAACGTAACATGTGCCAGATAGCTTGTCTTGAAAGTCCGCATCAAGTGCTTCCAAGCGGGCTTGGTGCAAGGCTTTGGCAAATTCACCTTTGGGGTGGAGGGTATCGCCAAAGAGCCTGGCCTTAGAAGCACAGGCTTCCACGCAGGCTGGAAGGCCGCGCTCTCCTTGACAAAATTCACACTTAATGGCTTGGGCTCTATCTTTGTTGAGAAAAATTTCCCCAAAGGGACAGGCCGTAACACAGGCCCCACATCCATTGCAGCGAGCTTTGTCGATGCGTACTATCCCATCCCGGCCCTTAACAATAGCCTTATGACTGCAGGCTTGAAGACAGGAGGGATCCTTGCAGTGGTTACAGTTGTGCGGCCTGAACATACTCCTTACTTCCTTGGTATGCTCAGAAACTTCCACCCGGGTTAGAAAATAGGGCTGGTCAGGGTGGATCGCCCTACACGCTATGGTACAGGACTGGCAGCCGATACATCTGTTGAGATTGATAATCATGGCAGGTCTAAAGTCAGATTTTTCTGCACTTAGGGCCTCATGAGGCGAGCCTAGGGCTATGGCTGCCACCAAACTTCCCCCGAGAAAGCCCCTGCGCGTGAGGCTCCCTGTTCTTTCCATACGCATTCACCTTTCACTTAAGTTGTATTCAAGTTACATTCAAAAGGAGAGCAGAGATTGCTCTGCCCTCCTTATAAAAGATTTTAATAGAAGATTTTAAACAGTTAGTCTGCTTTGAAGTTCACAGCAAAAGAGAAGTCCTTGGGTGCGAAATAGTCGAGGCCTTTGCCGTCGACTTCAGCGTAAGGATACATGAAGTAGCCGATGGCTTCGCCCTGCATACCCATAAATTTGGCGGCATGTTCGCCTCTATTTAAGGCTATACGGAACAGGTCATCGCCGTTCCAGAAGAACTCAATGTGTTTTTTGGTGGCAGCATCCTTGAGCTCAAGCTTTTCAATGAGCATGGCCTTGCGTACATCAGCAGGGTCAGCCTGCACCCAACCAGTTCCCGGGAGATAGAACTCGGCCCAGCAGTGGAAGTCACCTGTGATGGCACCGTCTTGACCCTTGATGCGGAGACCAAAAACGTCACGACAGGGGATGCCAGCTGAACGGCAGAGGGTAATGAATACGGAGCTTATGTCGGCGCATTTGCCGCCACCTTGGGCTTCGGTCAAGGTACGAATGGCGTCACCTAAGCCACAACCCTTAACATTGGGATCGCGATAGGTGTTGGCGATGGTCCAATCATAGAGAGCCCGAACTTTTTGAAGGGTGGTCTTCATATCCTTGCAGACTTCCTTGACAATATCCTTACAGTGCTTGCTGTCGGCAGGAATATAGTCGTTGGCGGCCAGATAGGGAGCCACATCCACCGGAGCTTTTTCGCCAACGTCTTTCAGAGCCTGACCCTTCTTATAGTGAGAATCGACGTGGAAGGAGAAGGTCATTTTAGGCTGCTCCTTGATCGCATCCCAAGAGGCCATAAGGTAATAAGAGCCTGTTTTTACGTCGCGGTAAACGCCCTGGCTAGAAAAGTTGCCGCTGACCTTGACATCTTTGATGTCCTGATTCTTATCTGACAAGGGATAAGGTAGGTAGACGTTGGCAGTCTTAGAATTGGGAGCGACTTTGAGATTGATGTCGTAGGTGACGGTGCCAGATTTTTTGCCAGGATCCGCAGAGGCTATGGTTCCAAGGCCCAGGATGAGACCAAGGATGAGACCAAGGAAAGCAAAACAAAGTAGAAGTTTGCGCATAAGAGCTTCATTCTCCTTTGAAAACAAGGTTAGTCGTAAGTCCCAAAACAGTTTCTGAAGATATTTTGGGAAAGCCATCTATTGAAAATGTTAAATGCAGAAATAAAATTATGAGCAGAACTGAACATCATGAGTAGCAATAAAAATCATGAGCAGAAATAAAAATCATGAGTATAAATGAAAAACATGTACAGAAATGAAAATTATGAATTATTATAATTATGAAACAAAAACGACAAAAGAAAAAAATAAGATGTAGATTTTTTAAACATTGAGAAATTTCTAAAATAATTATTATTATATTTTCGTTTACGAAGAAAAATTGTGCTTTGTTAAGATGATATAAAATTCTAACAAAATGATAATAACATGTAATTTTAATTTTTGTAACTCGATAATAAAATAATGATATAATTTAATTATCAAAAATTTTTGTATGCGTATAGATAAAGTAATTTAATTATTAAAGTAAATTTATACTACTTAAATCCAATAAAGAATATGTAAATTTATTATTGATGGTATTTAACACATAAAAACAACAAATATATTTATCAATAATTTTTATATTAAATAAACTATTTTTAATTTTTGTTTACGAAGGAAAATTGCGCTGTGTTAAGATGATACAAAATTCTAAAATAATGATAATAACATGTAATTTTAATTTTTCAACTAGATAATGAAATAACGATATAATTTAATGATAAAA
>JAFSZE010000151.1 GCA_017455745.1 Desulfovibrionaceae bacterium
ATACATATATAAAATATTCTTACAATATTGATCTATATTACAATTCTGACTAAAGTACAATATATGATATATATCAGAACTATTTATTTTATAATCATAACATTTTTAGCAACATTATTTATTAATATTTTCTCTACTGAAAATATTATTCATGCTGCTATTAAATCAGACTCTACTCCTTTATCTCTTGAATCTACCTATAATCCAAAAAAAGATCAGTCTGATATTTTGCTTCCCCTGCCGCATAATTTGCAAATGACGCTGCGGGCAATTGCTGTTCCTGGAGGATTGACTCATGATCGTCGATTTTACATGGGAATTAATCAGATTGATGCAGATCGTCAAATTTACGAAAGCAGTTTTGAAAGTCACATAGCAGCGTCTTTTGAAGCCAAAGATTTGCCTAAATCTTGGATACCAAAGTTGGGTACTCAATCTACTGGAGCATTTTCCTATTATTTTATGGGGAAATATGAAGTTAGCAAGCTACAGTGGGATGTTGTTATGCAGGGGCTAAATCCAGATGGTTCTGAAAAAGACTTTGCACTCCCGAAAGATTTGCCCAAAGATGCTAATTTACCAGTTAGACATATCTCTTGGTTTGAAGTGCAAGATTTTTTTAAACGTTACACTGCGTGGTTGATTAAGTATAAACTTGACGATTTGCCCAAATATGCTGGCACTTCAAATATAGGGTTTCTTAGACTCCCCACAGAGGCCGAGTGGGAATTTGCGGCCAGAGGCGGGATAGCCGTCAAAGAAGAGGATCGTGAAAACAATGATTCGTTTTTAAAGTCTGATGAAAGACCTGAGGATTATGGTGTTTTTATCAGTCAGTCTGCCAACATCTTAGATGCACCTCTAGCGATAGGATCAAGAAAGCCTAATCCTCTGGGGCTATATGATACCATGGGCAACGTACGCGAGATGATTGCCGGTTTCTTTCAATTGACAATTGCCGAGCTTGGTATTGACCATGGGAAACATAGGCGTCTTCATGGATCTGCGGGTGGATTGCTTTGTAAGGGTGGCAGTTTTAGGAGTTATGCCCTAGGAGTTTTACCCGGGTGGCGAGATGAAGTACCTCTATATACTAGGGATGGGGAATATCGAGCCAATGATCTAGGTTTTCGTTTAGTTTTGGTCGGATTGAATCTGCCTAGCGCCGATCGCTTGGCCAAAATTAATCAGGCTGACGAAGAACGTACCCAATCTATGGCACCGGAAGGTTCATCTCAAGCTTTGCCTAAAAATTTATCTAAGCCCACTGCCCAACAAAGTAAGCCATTAGTTGCTGGCTCTGAAAAAGAATCTCAAGATAAGCTCGTGAACATTGATCCTAAGGGCGATTTATTGGCTGAATTGGATCGGGTGACAGATGCCACGTCTTCTTCTGTCGTGCGTGCTAATTTAGCGCAATTGCGAGCTATGGTTGCAGAGCATAATCGCGCATTGTCCAGGCAACGCCTAGATTTTTTGGAGAGTTCTATTCGCTCTACGCTCTATCAAGCAGAAATAATTCGCGCTTTTGCTTTTCGTTATGTTGAAATAAACAAACTCATTGAGGATATCAAAGACGATCCCAAATTTACCCTGGCCCAGAAAAAGAAAGCAGAGGATGTACGTATAGGTTATTATCGGGGCCTCTTAACTGCAGCCAATCAATATAAGAGCCAATTAAGGCGCATATTGCAGGCTGGGCCGCAACAAATTGAGCAAGTATTGGCCCAGATAGGCCAAGAATATTCAGGCTCTGACCAACTTGATCGTCATATGCTGCAGAATAGTCAAATTTTGGGGCATCATTTAGTTTTTGCTAGGAGCAGGGGAGTGGATGCGCTTGCTAGTGAAAAAATTTGTAAAGATATAATCCCCAAGGCGCATTTTATCCAAATACATCATTTTAAACCTTAGTGTTGCCTGCTGATCAGATTATTTGTAGGAGTTCCCTAATGGAGCAAAATATTACCATAACTTTGCCTGACCAGAAAAAATCTTTTCTCATTGGCAATGACCAACCCTTGGTTCTTCTGGCAGGTCCCTGTGCCATCGAAAGTCGGCAACAAACTCTCGAAGCAGCTGAAGCTTTAAGGGAAATTTTTAAGGAAGCAGGTATACCCCTAGTTTTTAAGTCTAGTTTTGACAAAGCCAATCGGAGTTCGCTCCATGGTTTTAGAGGCGTGGGATTAAATGAGGGATTAGAAATTTTAAGCCTTGTTCGCGAACAATTTAATTTGCCGGTCATAACTGACGTCCACACACCAGAACAAGCCAAAATTGTTAGCCAAGTGGCAGATATGTTGCAAATTCCAGCCTTTCTCTGCCGACAAACAGATTTGCTTTTGGCCGTAGCCGCAACTGGCAAACCCGTCAACATTAAAAAAGGACAATTTTTAGCGCCCTGGGAAATGGAATTTGTTCTTGAAAAGGCTAAAAGCACTGGGAATGCTCAAATCTCGCTTTGTGAGCGTGGGGCATCGTTTGGCTATAATAATTTGGTTGTCGATATGCGCTCTTTGGCCATTATGAAGCGTTTTGGCCAACCGGTTGTTTTTGATGCCACCCACTCAGTTCAATTGCCTGGTGCTGCTGGAGGTAAGAGTGGTGGTCAACGGGAATTTGTTGCCGATTTAGCCCGCGCTGCGGTGGCCGTTGGTGTTGCTGCTATATTTATGGAAACACATATCAATCCTGACCAGGCACCTTGTGACGGCCCCAATATGTTACCGTTTGCGGAATTGCCTGGTTTGCTTTCTCTTTTGAAAAATATCGACCAATTGGTTAAGTCTGAGCATTTGGAGGGATAGTTGTGCGCATTTTGGCTGTGATTCCTGCTAGATATAGTTCAACCCGTTTGCCAGGCAAACCTTTGCTTGATATTTGCGGCAAACCCATGATCTGTCATGTATATGAGAAGGCCAAACAGGCAAAAGCTTTAGATCAGGTTATTGTCGCGACCGATGATCAAAGGATCGTCGCAGCCATTGAAGGCATAGGTGGCTTGGCCTGCATGACAAGTCCCAACTGTGCTAGTGGTTCAGATCGGTTGCGGGAAGTTGCTCAAAAGTATGAGGCTGATGTCTATATCAACATTCAGGGAGATGAACCTCTACTGGATCCTGTGGCTGTTGATAATCTAGCTAACTTCATGCGGGATAATCTAGATGCCCATGTGGCAACACTCGCTTTTCAGGTTGAGAAAAGACAAGCTTTGAATCCTAATCTGGTTAAAGTCGTTTGTGATTCCAAAGGCAACGCCCTTTATTTTAGCCGTAGCTTGATTCCATATGACCGTGATGAGGAAAAAATTGTTAAATATTTGGCTCATATAGGCGTTTACGCTTATAGAGCGGAAGCCTTGGAAGCCTTTGGTAATCTGCACGCATCGCCATTAGAAGAAATAGAGAAGTTGGAGCAGCTGCGACTTTTGCAGGCAGGAATACCTGTTCGAGTGTTAGAAACTGCAGCTTTTGGGCCAGGTGTGGATACGATTGAAGATTTGGAGTGTGTGCGCAAAATTATGGCTGGTGGCAGCCAAGAGTTGTCTCTTGATGAGAAGTTGCGACGCATTCGTTTGATCATTACTGATGTTGATGGTGTCTTAACTGACGGAAGTCTTTACTATGGCCCAGAGGGTGAAGTTTTAAAATGTTTCAATGCGAAAGATGGATTAGGTGTGGGATTGGCAAGGCGGGCTGGCATTCAGATTGCCATTTTGTCTGGAAGGGATTGTCAAGCCTTACGGAGAAGACTTGCCGATCTTGGGATCACAATCATGCGACTCGGTAGGCTAGAAAAGGGTGAGGCTTTAAAAGAAATTTTGGACGAAGCTAGTTGTGAGAAAGAAGAGGCTCTTTTCTTAGGAGACGATGTGACAGATATTGCGGGATTTGAGGGATGTGCGTTAGGTGTGGCTGTGGCTGATGCGCATAAAGATGCGCTTTGTGCCGCAGATATTGTTTTGAAGACTAAAGGTGGGAGTGGTGCATTGAGAGATGTGATTGATATGATTAGGAAAAGGAGAGACAATATTTACTGATTAACGATATATGTGATGCAAACGCTAGTGGTAATTATTAATATCTCAAATTACCGTGGTTTTCTACAAACCCTCAAAAACTCTAGCTTTTCATTATAGAAAAAAATAACTGCTTTCACCAATTTCCCCTAGGGAATAGGGGCTTTCCGGGCCATGCGAGATTTCTATAAATGCGGATTAG
>JAFSZE010000152.1 GCA_017455745.1 Desulfovibrionaceae bacterium
AAGTCAACGCATCCGTAGGATATAAAAACCTTAGATTGTTAGAAATGCGTAAAAACTATCTTATAGAACAAAGAAAGGTAGATTAAAGGCGGTTCCTCCCACGGGCAAGCCCGTGGGTTTCCCCGCCGAGAATCTTATGACATATTTTGTGGATCGCCAAAGGTGATAGTTTTTTTGGGTATAGTTCTTTTTTTGGCGTTGAGCCACAAGAGGGCGGATTAGATCAAGCGTTGCACCCATGGGACAAAGCCAACCACAAAAGATGCGACCAAAGATTAGGGCACTTAGATAAACAATGATTACTGGCCGAAAACTGAATTGGCGAGCAGCCAAAGGCACGGTTAAGCCAGCCAGAGGATCAAAGAGCAGCAAGATCCCATCTTCGGCCAGCCATAAAAAAAACAGAACAGTCCAAGACTTATGAGCTGCACAAGTCGGCGCATAAAATTAGACGCTTAAACGTAAAATGTTCATGTTTTCCAGATCCATCCGACCCAGACCGCGCTTTTGAGCCTCAAGCAAATGAGCCACTTGGCGCGGTTTTATATTGCGGCCATACCAGGTGTAAGATGAAACTGTTAGGGCATCAGCAGCCACGGGATCTTTTGAGGCAATGATTTCTGACGGTGTCAAGACTTTACCAGGTCCGTAGGGGCCGTTGGTGCTTAAGACGCGACTAGCATCAATGACTGCAAGTTTTGGCTTTAGGGCAGCGAATAAATCCACAATGGCCGTATCCAGATCATAGCGTCCATGCATACAGCCACGGTCTAAGATTAAGCCCATCTGTCCTTTTAAGGATAGGCTAACTCCGGTTGAAGAATGGGATTTGGCCACAGGACAGGCGATTAAGACATCCGCTTCTAACACCTCTTGCATCGCAGAATTTTTATGCATTGTTTTGGCGTCTTTAAGCGTAAATTCCTGATAAAAACGGCTCCGTGTGTGGTTGTAGCAAACGTCTTTCATGAGATCATCACAGGCTCCAAGGATCCCAGAGTATTCCATGGTCTTTTGGCCTTCGCGAAATGCATGATCCAAAACGCGTACTGAGGAAGCCTTGGCCTCAAGGCACATAGCTAAAAGTTCTCGAACCACATCTGGGTGGGTATTGGCAGCAGTGTCAACCGAGGCTGCAAAACTCATATTGGGTTTGATCACAACTTTTTGGCCAGGCTGAACAAAGGCACTCATTCCCCCCAAAGCTTCCACTGCTTTTCTGGTAGCCATGGCGGGAGAGCCATGCACAACGACAATATCAGGCGAAGCTGCAAAGATAGATTGGGGGTTGATTAGAGCTGCTCCTAGCGCAGCGCCTTGCATCTTTAAAAAATCGCGTCGAAGCATATTTATCCTCAAAAACGAAGGCTAAAAGTTTAACGCTACAAAAATTTAAGATAGCATAAGATGAAAGTTTTGACACTGCTATTTAAGAGGGTAGAAGCAAAAATTATAATCGAATCTATTTGATTAGACCGATTCGACTTCAACGGAGAATGAACTAAGGCAAAGTCTGTTTTTCTAGGTAGTATAAAAATAAAAAATTCCCAATTTTTTGATACAGACGGATTTTTAGCAAAGTTATATCCAACCGAGTTTTTGCCAAACATTAATTACAAAATTTTTTACATATTTTTTGCATTCCGGCTGACCAATAGTGTTCTTCTAACCTTAGAT
>JAFSZE010000153.1 GCA_017455745.1 Desulfovibrionaceae bacterium
CACCGCAAAACGAAGTCTACATATTATATCACTAAATCCGAATATTTTTTTGCGGTTTCGCCTGTTCGCGGCTTACCACTAAAAGGGATGGGCTGCCATTGCTGCAAAAGTCAAACTTTGGGAGTCCCCCAGCAAAGCTGGGGGGGGTTACCGGGTGTAATTAAAAATACCTTATAAGTTGTCTCCACACAAAAATTGTTCTTTGAATTTTTTACAAAAAGAAACAAATATAGAGATTTTTTTGGGTTACGACACTATCTGTATGCTACTATATTTAAGACGCAGCTAGCTGTTTTGTTCCATATATTATGTGCAAAACGTGACAAAATAAAAACTACCATATCTAATACCATCCCTACTATCATCAGCTAACTAAACATAAAATAATATTATTAATCACAAACCTGACTATTATTGCTAAACAATCTCTGGAGGCAGCCATGCTCAATGAAATCTCGACTCCTAAACAAATGAACGTTAATGCCAATTTATCAGCTGCACCTGCGGCTGGCTCCGAATCCTCCGGAAAACTCATCGGGAAAGCTGTGCGTCAGGTTGTTACACCGCAATCGGTCTTAGCAAATGCCTTAGAGGAACTATCCATTGGGATAAGCAGCCGTGCGAGCAATGCTGACCTTAAGAGCAGAAAAGAAAAGGATCGGCTTGACCGCTCCATGAAGAATCGCCTCGAAGCGTACAAAAAGATATCCCAAGCCAATGATCCCAATCAAGTCGATAAATTTGTTAATAAACTCAAAGATGCCAAGGATGTAGAATCTGTCCTTAGAGATGCTTTGGATTCAGAACAAGAACCTGCCGATGCTTGGGTTTTACTCAATGCTGCCTATGAAAATCTTAAGGAAAAAGGTGCTGACAAACAAATTTTAGATAAAATAAACACAGCTCTTAAGACCTTAGATGAACGTTATGGTGCGGCCATCCGCGCCGGAATCAATGGCTCACTAATGGCCGCCGAAAACTATGTTTCTTTGGGCGAGCCAAAAGATCTAGGCAACACTTACCGCAAAGCAGTTCTTGAATTTACCGATGTCACGAGTCTTTATAGCTATGTGCAAGAAAAGCATGGTGGAAATTTTGAGCAGGCTATCAATTTTCTCTATTCTGCCTTAAACTCTGATCTAAATTGTGACACCCCAAGTTCTGATAGGTTTAAACTTGAAAGCTTGAATACTAGCTTAGGTAAGCTAAGAAGCTTCCAAAGTGCCCATGCCATGTGCGATAAAGTGCTCAAGCACAATGCCAAAGACAATGAACCTCTAGCCAACAATGCGGGAATTATACTGTTGGGCAAAATTCTCGACCTTGGAAATCAACCTTTCCCTACAGGCATCCAAGCTGATAATATTGCTAGAACTAGCGGTTGCTCAAACGTCGAAGAACGGATTATTTTTTTGCAAGATCTTATAACTGAAGTGCGTAGTTTTTCGCCTCTAGTCTTTGATTCGCCAGATGGACGATCCAATTCTCTTGGAGCTATCCAGTCTGCCATTGATACTGCCGTCAACGAAGAAGACGAAATGCTTGCTGCCCAGGGCTAGAAGAGTAAAAAAGATCGATCAAGTATTTAAAATTTTTAACCTGCACTCCTCCCATGGTTAAAACCCTAGGATTCCGCGCAGGAGAACCTCTATGATCAACAATGCCATTTCCCAATTTGGTCAACGGATGGGTTTGCCAGCCTTAGCTTTGGATGAACATGGTTTGGCCGCTTTAGATGTTGATGGTGTAGGCCGCATCCACCTTGAGATGAATAATGCTGAAAACCATAACGAATTTCTAATCTATTTAAGCACACCCGTGCCGCCCCATGATACAGACCTACCAAAACGCGCCTTGAATTTGGCCCATTATAAACATGGCCATCCCTACAACATCTCAACTGGCCTAAACAACGATAATTTAATCATCATCGCTAGCTTAACTGAATCTGAAGTCACCGTCCAAAACTTAGAAAACGCGGTCATCTTTTTGATGAACTTAAGCCAAAAAATTACCTCTGTTGGTGGATAATTATTATGCCTTCGCCCTTAACAAATCTAAATCCCAATATTGGTATTCAAAGTGTGCTCACTCCCCAAGACGAAGCACACATACCAGAATCCAAATCCCTACCAACAACTACACTTAGCGAAACTGGCTTAAACGAGCTCTTTGCCCTTACCACCACCGACAAAATGCTTGAACAGACTCTCTGTCCAAAAGTTGGCGATGGCACCATTCTAAAACCAACCGTATTTAGCGACTGTTTAAAAGATGCTCTGGACGTTTTAAAAGATAGTCCCCTACCTGCTGTGAAAACTTTTGTGCGCGATGAATTAACCCCTCTTTTGGAAAACGAAAATCTCCTAAAAGCGTATTCGGGCCTATTGATTGGAGGATAATGTGGCCGATTCCTCACAGTTAAACAAAAACTCCAAACGCGCCTTGCAGATTTTGGGCTATCTCTTCTTGCGCATGGGCCAGTTTGCCAGGGCTAGACGCCTTTTTGCTGCCCTCAATGCTCTCGATCCCCAGGATCCGATCATTCGTCAAAGCCTGGCCTATGCCGCCATCCAAATGAACGATGGCGAAGCGGCCATTCATGCCCTTTCGGGCATAATCGTGGACGATGATACCAATAAAGGTCACGCCACCATTCATTTACTTTTGGCCAGGGCCCACAAACTCTTAGGCGAAGATAAAGAAGCCCAAGAGTCGATGGCCGCTTTCTGGAAAACTGTCAGTCAGGCAGAAAATCGGTGAATATTCTTACAACAGCCCGCTCAATAGTCTCCAGCACGACCAAACACAGCGATCTAGCCCTAGTTGGTTTGCTAGTTGCAGTCATTGCCTTGATGATCATGCCCCTGCCAACCCCCATCGTTGACACGCTCATCGGGGCCAATATGTCTCTTTCATTTGTCATCCTCATGATGACAATGTATGTGAAAACTCCCCTTGAGTTTTCTTCCTTCCCCACCATGCTGCTCTTCACAACGCTTTTTCGCGTTGGCCTAAACATCACCACCACCCGTTTAATCCTCTTAAATGCTGATGCCGGCCAAATCATTCAAACGTTTGGCGAATTTGCTTTAGGAGGCAATTTTGTCGTCGGTGCTGTTGTCTTTTTGATCTTAACGATCGTGCAGTTTTTGGTCATTTCCAAAGGTGCTGAACGTGTAGCCGAGGTTGGAGCCCGCTTTACCCTTGACGCCATGCCCGGCAAACAGATGTCCATTGATGCTGATATGCGGGCCGGTGTCATTGACATGAATGAGGCTCAAAAACGCCGCGATGACATAAGCCAAGAGAGCAAAATGTTTGGTGCCATGGACGGCGCCATGAAATTCGTCAAAGGCGATAGCATTGCAGGCATGGTTGTGGCTGTAGTTAATATCGTTGGCGGCACGGTTATTGGCGTAACCCAAAGAGGTATTCCAGCCTCTGAGGCCCTAAGTATTTATGGCATCCTAACCATTGGCGATGGCTTGGTCTCACAGATTCCTTCGCTAATCATTGCCATCTCTGCTGGCATTCTCATAACTAGATCTGGCGATACTAAGGTGGATGTGGGCGCTCAAATCGGTGGCCAATTTTTTAACCAACCCAAAGCCTTGCTCATCGCAGGTGCCCTAGTCTTTTTGTTTGCCCTAATTCCAGGCTTCCCCAAGCCGCAACTGTTCACTTTATCCATTGCTCTCTCTGGCTTTGCCTATGTGCTCTACCGCATCAAAAATATGCCAGAAGACCACGATTCCAGGGGTAATTTTGAAAAATCGATCCGCTCAACAGTGGAAAGAAAAGAATCGACTAAACGCACTCAGACAGCTCAGGATGATTTTGCCCCAACCGTGCCCATAATTTTAGATATTTCCCAAGAACTATCCGATGCCCTTGATTTTGATAAACTTAATGATGAACTCATTGACTTACGCCGGGCCCTTTACTTTGATCTAGGCGTACCCTTC
>JAFSZE010000154.1 GCA_017455745.1 Desulfovibrionaceae bacterium
AAGTCAACGCATCCGTAGGATATAAAAACCTTAGATTGTTAGAAATGCGTAAAAACTATCTTATAGAACAAAGAAAGGTAGATTAAAGGCGGTTCCTCCCACGGGCAAGCCCGTGGGTTTCCCCGCCGAAAATCTTATGACAAGATTTGAGATTCTCCTACGGTTGCGCACGTTAGGCATAGCTTAAGGACGGGTATAGCACACCTTTGCCCCAAACAGGAACCCTAAAAGATTGGCGCAAAAGATAAACAGAAAATGAATAAAAAAGTTTTATAAACCAAAAAAAACAAAAAGCAAGAAAGCACACAAAAAAAACAATACTGCCGCTAGATAGATATTTTTTATAAAGTGCTAATAAACATAGCAGATAGGGACTTTTGGATTTATAATTTTTGGATTTATCATTAAAGATCAAATTTTAATCTCATAAAGTCTACCATAAAAAAAGATATTGCTCATACAAAAATCAAATAAACTATAGATAAAATTTTATATAATAGATTATATTAAAAAAATCCTAGGAAAGATAAATTGGAATCAACCTTATTACCTGCCCGATCCCAATGGGAATTTCGGCCTAAACAACAAAATTTAGATCTAGTCGATTTAGCCCAACAGCTTGAAATATCACCTTTTTTGGCCGATATTCTAACGAGACGTGGGCTAACCGATTTAAAGACTATAGATGAATTTCTCTCACCAAAACTTGCCCGCCTAACTAATCCAAGCCTTTGGCCCAACATCCCAGATTGCGCTCAATTGATCGTTGAAAAATTATGCACCAACCACAAAATGGTTATCTGGGGTGACTATGATGTAGATGGTGTCACAGCCACAGCCTTATGTCTTGAGATCTTAGAATACCACGGGATTAGACCTGGGTTTTATATTCCTAGCCGCACAACTGAAGGATATGGCTTAAATATGGCTGGCCTTGAGCGCTTAAAAGCTCAAGGCTTTGATCTGCTTTTAACCGTTGATTGTGGCATAGCCAATGTCAAAGAGATTGATTATGCTAAAAGTCTTGGGTTTACGACGATCGTCTCCGATCACCACCTGCCGGCCAAGGAATTACCCAAAGCAGATGCCATCTGCAATCCCAAAGTAATGCCCAAAGAAAAAACCCCCTACCAAGATTTAGCTGGTGTGGGGGTAGCCTTTTATCTTATGGCCGAGGTCAATCGCCTTTTGGCCCAAGCATTAAAAACCAAACCCTATCCCATGGATCTGGTCTTGGATTTAGTTGCCCTTGGGACCTTAGCTGATCTTATGCCATTAACGGGCGAAAATCGCCTCTTGGTTTCTGGGGGGCTAAAACATATTAAAGCCGCAAAACGCATAGGCATTGCGGCTTTAAAAATCGTCTCTGGTACCAATATCTCGGCAGAGATGAAAAGCATCGAAATAAGTTTTAAGCTAGCCCCAAGACTAAACGCTGCCGGGCGTATCGAACATGCCAATAGTGCCCTAGCTCTACTGACCTCCAAAGATCAAAACGAAGCCATCAAGCTTGCTGAACATTTAGATGCTTTGAACAATTTGCGCCGCAGCGAAGAAGAGAAAATTTTAACTGCAGCGAGACTTGCGGCCAACACTGAACTTACTCAGTCCAAAAGGACTCTAGTTCTCTATGGCGAAAACTGGCACCCAGGCATCATCGGCATTGTGGCTGCCAGGATCGTAGAAGAATTTGGTAAGATAACTTTTGTGCTCTGCAAGCATCAAGATGTTTTTAAGGGCTCTGGTCGCAGCATGGGGGAAGTGGATCTCTACAATATTCTAACTAGACTCTCAGAACACTTGCTGGCTTTTGGTGGCCACAAATCAGCAGCGGCCATAACCTTGGCTCCAGAAAAATTTGCGGCCTTCAAAGAAGCTTTTGAAGAGATAGCTTCCCAATATGAATTTAAGCCCAAACAATTAACCATTGATGGTGAATTAGATCTAAGCAATGCCTTTTGTGCTGAAACCATAGATGAAATTAGCCTCTTAGAACCTTTCGGCCAAGCCAATCCTGAACCGATCTTTTCTTCTCCACCCTTAATAGTCGAGCGGCATGATTATTTGGGCTATGAGCATAAAAACATCATCCTAACGGTCTATGAGCCAGCTTCAGGCATTAGGATGCAGGCCAAAGGTTGGAGAATGGCCACAAGCTTTCCCCCGTCGTCTTTAGCCGGCAAAGAGATTCGCTTAGCCTATATCTTGCGCTTAAACACCTTCCGTGGCATCCCCCAACCAGAATTGGAAATCAAAGATATCTTGCGCTTAAACTAATTATTCTTTGACCACGGCTTAACAGTTTTAAAGACATTGCCTTCGCGCTCAAAGCCTTTAGCCTTGGCCTTAGCAAACCATTCGTTAGCCTTGGCTTGATTTTGTTTCACGCCAATGCCTGCATCATAATAAGCACCAACCAAGAGCTCAGCCTGGCCATAGCCTTGGTTGGCACTTTTCATGGCCCAATTGAAACTCACTTCATAGTCTTTGGTTACACCATACTGACCTTTGGAGGAGTAAAGAGCCATATTGTACTGCGCTTCGGCATTGCCAGCTTCGGCAGCTTTGCCCATGAGCTCAACGGTCTGCTTTTGATCTTTGGCTACACCAAGACCTAATTCATAACAATAAGCCAAAAAGACTTGGGCTTGAGCATCGTTTTGTTCAGCGGCAAGTTTATACCATTTGACCGCTTCCTCAGGATTTTGCACAACGCCTAAACCATTTTCATAGCAGCGACCAATCAAAAGCTGCGCTGTGCTATTGCCGTTTTGGGCCAAAGGATGCAAAAGATTAAGCGCATCTTTATAGTGGCCAATATTGTAGTTGGACCAGGCTTTTTGCAAAATCGCTGCGTCATCATCGGCAAAGGATGGGCTAGATAAAACTAAACTTACTGTTGCGACAGCCAAAAATACACCTAAATGAGCTAACCATTTACGCATAAAGTCCCTCAAAAATAAAAAAAAGTGAATACAGAAACAGATCCAAAAGCTAGAAAATTGTTTCGATAATTTCTAAATACTGAGTTATATTAATCTTTATTTACGGCGTAAAAGCAGAGCCTTAGCTCTCTTGAATTGTCTGTTTTTAAACTCTGCCAATCATCAGAATCTTTAATTTAGCTAAATACCCAAAAAAAGCAACCAACAGGAAAATTTTCTAACTCTCTAGAGAAAATTTTGAAACTAAGAGATTTTATCAAATTTTGTTAGACACGTATCACTCTTAGAGACATTTATTTTGCCGCCTGTCAGATCTTGTCTTGATAGATAGAGCCTTGGTCAAATTTAAAATCGAAAATTTAAAAATTAAGATCGCCTATAAATCAGCCGACTCCGTAGAATGTTTGATACAGTTTCATCTGGGACGCTGCCAGCAGCTAAAAGGAAAAAGAAAGACGAAAAAAGAGAGCATGAATACGCGATAGATCTTGGCTATCCTGTTAGACTGCTCTTCATGAAAGACTAAGAAGATAGTGTGCAAATAGCTAAAATTATCGACATTACTAATTTTTACTTAAGCTAAGATGTGGAGCATGATACAAAGTAAGACATATATCGCTGTACCTCCAGGAGAAACAATAAAAGAGCAACTGGCTTACAAGAATATGCCACAGGAAAAGTTCTCCGAAGAAATGAAACTTTCCCCAGAAAATACAGAAAAGCTCTTAAATGGAACCATTCATCTAACATCTGACATGGCCTATCGGCTAGAATATGTTCTAGGCATTCCAAAGATTTTCTGGGAAAATCTTGAAAAGATATACCGAAAGACAATTTACAAGGCACTTCTTGAAAATGATGCAAAAATTGCAAGAAAATTCCCTTTAAAAGAAATGCAGAAGCGTCACTGGATAAAAAAAGGTAGATCAAAAGAAGAAGAAGATGCAAAAATATTAAGGCGATACTTCGAAGTTGACTGCATATCAAGTATGCTTAGTGAAAAATCTTTTCCAATTGACTCAAGATGCCTTAAGAAAAAAGACTCGACAGATACAGCTCTTTTAACCTGGGCTCAACAGGCAAGAATAATTTCCCGCACAATAAACGTGAGTCCAATAAGCGTACAACGATTAAGAGATGCAATCCCAGATCTTCGAACACTTTCGTTAAAAACCACAACCGAGTTCTGCCCGATTTTGCTTAAAGAGCTAGCACTTTGTGGAATTGCACTCGTGTTTCTTCCGCACTTGCCAGGATCATATTTGCATGCGCTGACGTTTCGCGAAAAACAGAAATTAGTTATTTGTCTCTCAGCCCATGGAAAGGATGATGACAAATTTTGGTTCAGTCTCTTTCATGAAATAGGACATATATTAAATGGGGATATCGATAAAAAAGGTGCGCGGACAGAAGATGACGAACGTAAAGCCGATGAATTCGCAAGAGTCACCCTTATTCCAGATAGAGACTTTACACAATTCGTAAATAGGATCCTTTACGGCCAATAGTATTCAAATCTTTGCGGATAAAATTGCAGTACAACCGGGCATTGTCGTTGCTAGACTGCAAAAAGATGGATATATAGGATTTTCTGAACTAAACAAACTGAAAGAAAAGTACAAAATTACTCATTAACCAATGATCAAACGGCAGCAGTTGACTTGCGGAGATATTCACAATCTTTCGGCGCCAAATTTGTTTCTTAGAATTTTATTTAATTGTCAAAAAAGGGCAAATTGTTCTCAATTTGATCAACATCTGATAGTTTTTGAATTAAATTCTGTTAAATTCTGTTAAATCTTGCCATAGCTTCTTAACGGTCAAGACGTTTCAATAGATATTTAATTTTCAATAGATGTTTAATATAGATTATGTTTTGAATAATATTATTATAGAGGTTAATCAGACTTAAATTTGTAAATTCAAATTTTTTATGGGGTGTGGTCTCTTTTGCTCACGCAAATTAGACACATCCGTATTCACAAATCTATTGATAAAGGTAATATAGCTATGGCAATTCCTGATTTTCAAAAACTCATGCTACCACTGCTTCGTATTTCTGCCCGCTCAGAAGTCAGCTTAGCGGATGCTACTGAACTACTTTCTCAAGAATTCAATCTTACAGAAGAAGAGCGTAACATTCTTCTTCCATCCAAGAAAGAGTCCATAATCAAGAACCGTGTTGGATGGGCCAGAACGTATCTTGTCAAGGCCGGGTTGCTTCGAGCCACAAAACGTGCTCACTTTATGATTACAGATGAAGGAAAATCTGTATTAGATCGTGGTGTTACTTGTATAAACATAAAATTTCTTGAGAGATATGATGAATTTAAAAACTTTTATTACTTTAATGGTGAAAAAGATCCATCTAACTCTCGAGAAAAAACATCTGATGAAAATCTTACTCCTGAAGAGATAATTCATAATGCTTTGGATAAAATTGAAGATGCACTTGGTGATGAAATTTTAGATAAGATAATGAACAAAACTCCAGAATTTTTTGAAAATCTCGTTGTCAAACTCCTTGTCGCAATGGGATATGGCGGTTCATTTGAAGAAGCCGGTAAAGCATTGGGTAAGAGTGGTGATGGTGGTGTAGATGGAGTAATAGACCAGGATGTACTTGGATTAGACAGGATATACGTGCAAGTCAAACGATATGCTGATGACAATCACGTAGGTTCAGCTGCTATAAGAGACTTTTTTGGTTCTCTTGATAGGGTTAAAGCATCAAAAGGCCTTTTTGTGACAACTTCTGATTTCACAAATGATGCAAAAGAAACAGCTCAATATCTAAGTAAAAGGTTGGTTCTAATAAATGGACGCCAGCTAGTAAAACTTATGATTAGATATGGTATTGGATGTCGTTTAGAGGAAACTGTATACATAAAGAAACTTGATGAGGATTTTTTTGATTCTTAATGCTAATATTTTTAACTAGTTAGCAAAAAAATCTTGTCAGAAGTATAAAATCAGTAATATACCTTAATAATTTATCCTGGTAATTACTACTACTATCTTCCTAGTAATGATTAATATAACATCTGTATTTTATTATATGAAAATGCTAAATTTTAAATACAATATATGATATGCAAGTGGAATACAAATTAGTATTATTATGTATCGTTATATACGGAAATAAAAAAATTATCGATCTATAGAATTTTAGATGATCAATACTTTATTATTTTTTAATATCAACTTCACTCCACTCACATCCCCTACCCTACAATAATTTTTCTTATTAAAAACTATTTCTCTAACGTATGTAGGGACAGCCATTGCTGACTCCACACGCACAAATCCGAACTTGCGGGTTTCCCACATCCTGCTTTTCATGTATTATATTTACCCAGAATTTTTGGAACACGCCTATATGAGTATGTTCGGCTATTCTAGCACATAGCTAGCCGATTTGTTCCAATATTACGATGGAACGTAATAGGTAAATGTACTATTAGACATTTCATCCTTAGTCATTCATTGATGCTCAAAATTGAACATAACACTATAGCATATTAATATAATTCTCTTACTTAAATATTTTTGAACACTAGCTTATATTTAATCTAGCATAATATGATAAATTCTATAGCACTCGTAAATTATATGGCATTGCCAAATATAACATGGGATAAAATAGGAAAAATAAATGTTATCATAGGCGAAAATAGTTGTGGAAAAACTTCATTATTAAAAGCTATGTACAGTGCAGTCAAAAGCATTGAAGATTACAAACGAGAAGATAATAATTAATCAATATCAGACATAATCTCTAAAAAACTTTATTGGACATTTCAACCACATAAGATCGGCAATCTGGTAAAAAAGAATGCTCTAGATAAATTAGAATTCAACATAGCTTTTGATAATCAATTATTTTCATATAGCTTCGGAAAAAATACTACTAACCAAGTTTTAAATGTAAAAAATGATGTTTGTAACCGTACAGACAATTCTATATTTATTACCTCTAAAGAAATTTTATCCATCTATAATATAATTTTAAAATCAAGAGGACTTGATAAAGATTTTTGGTTCGATGATACTTTTTTCGACCTTGCTGTAGCTATAAAACAATACAAAACTTTCAATAATGAATTTTCATATACAACAAAAAAGATTCAAGATCTTATCAATGGAAAAATAATATATTCTGAAGAATCTAAAAAATGTTTTTTTTAAAACAAATCAAATCAACTACTTCCTATCGAAACAACTGCTGACAGCATTAAAAAGATTGGTGTATTGGATTTAATTCTTTCTAACAATTTTTTAACGAGTAAATCTATAGTATTTATTGATGATCCTGAATCTTATTTGCACCCGAATACGTTATTTTCTTTTATCGATATTATTTTTGAGTTATCTAATATGGGAATTCAGTTTTTTCTTGCCGCACATTCATACTATACTATAAGAAAATTATATCTGGTAGCACAAACAAAAAATATATCTATATCATGTCTAAACATTCTTAATGATGATTATATCATATCAGATTTTTTTAATGATGAGCCGATGAATAAAATTATGGACGCTTCCATTGAATTATATGACCAAGAAATAAACCTATGATTGCTATATCAGAATCTGGAATTGTCTTTGGCAATTTTGAAAAAAAACTTTGTTTAGAATATAGAAGAAAGTGATATTTACAAATCAATACAAAAAGATATTAAAATCAGATACTTTCTACTTTTAAAAAGAAACACTACACATAGTTGAAGCAAAATTTACTTCGCTAAAGGATCATTATAAATATATAAATATTACAATTCCACTATATTTTTGGAACACGGATACATATTTATGTCAGTTTATCTGATGTCTAGCTGACTGATTTGTTCCAAAATTACCAGAGAAGCGTAATACCATAAGCAAAAAATTTTATAAATTCTTTTAATTTGCGTATGTCTGTGCGATTAAATAAACATCCTAATTTTCCAAACGTCCATTCGCTACTAAAATTTAATATTGATAATATGATATCCTCATTTGTTTTGATGATTAAAATATGTCATGACAATTTATTGTCAAATCTAAATACCAAATTACAGAAATGATTAAATAGTATAAAGAAAATATGAAGATTAAAAATACATAGATGTATATCTTAACATTATTTGCAGAAAAGCGTAACCATAAAACACCTATTATATGTGAAGATCCTGTTATATTAGTAGCTATGCTTGGAGGTTGTATTGACCGAAAAAAAAGAAGACCTGGATATCAAATTTTTAATGCTTGCTATGAAAATCACCCTCGTGGCACACTAATAAATAAAATTTTTTAAATTACAAAATCTTTAACTTCAAAATTTGCTTTCAACTCTCTTATGTCAGAACAATATTTGCTACCAGTAAAAGATATTTTAACCTCAAGCCAAAATTTAAATTTTGATGCTAGTGCCTACTTAAAAACACTAGCCGACCAATTTCAAGTTTCCTGCACCATAAACCATCCCCTTGATGTTTCTGTGCATCTTGAAGCTCTCAATTCTGGCATTTTGGTACGCGGCACTTTGGATGGAATAGTCACACTTATTTGTGATCGCTGTGCCGAAGATTATGAACAGAAAATTGCGGCTAACTTTGAATCTTTTGAGGCAAATCCTGAAAATGAACAAGACCATGAAGTAAACATAAAAGCTTCTGAGCCTTTTGAGCCTTTAGAAACACGTATAATTTTGGATGCCAAAAACAATTTGGTCTTGGATCTTGGTGCTATCCTCTGGGAAGAATTCCTCTTAGCCCTGCCCTTAAAACCCCTCTGTTCTGAAAACTGCCAAGGCATCTGTCCCAAATGTGGTACCAATTTAAATCTTTCTTCTTGTAATTGCAAAAAAGAAGAAGGAGATCCTAGATTAGCAATTTTACGCAATATCAAAATTAAACCCAAAAAATAAGTACTTGATATTTTGTTTTATTTACAGGCTTACTTCTAACCTTTCATGTTTTTTGACGGCATTTAAAGGTGCTTGATCAAATTTATAAATCATTTTTTGAATTAATAATCTATATTTTAGAATAGAACTATTTTCATTTCATTTTTACTCTTCCAGCTTAGTTTTTTAGATCTTGTCTTAATCCGCCCTAAAGTCGGCATTTTTTTTTGATTACTGCAGATATATAGCTTAAATTTTCTTATTATCTAATTTAATTTAGGAACGCTATCACATATTTTTTAAGAAATAAAATCTTTTTGTTTTATTTAAGTCTATATAGACAAATTTGAACGAATAAGCTAGGCTAGTTTGGCTTTTTTTTCGGCCAAGGCTTAAGAGACGCTTGAAACTTAAGGACGCCCAAATTTTTGCGGATCTAGCCTCTTTGGGCCAATAGCTTCTTTGGGCCTAAAAAAATGCCTAGTCCTTGTGGCTAGCCTTAAAAATTTTGAGCTTTAAGACGGCTCTCATTTTTAGGCTTTGGACCGTTCACGTTTTAGGAAAAGAGCAATCTTGCAACTTTTGGCCGAAAAAATATTTTTTGCCAAAGCCCCAGATATGCTAAAAAGCACGTTTAGGGCCATAAAAGAAAAATAAAGAATAAATCATACGAGGTGTTTGTTCATGGCTGTTCAGCAGAATAAAAAATCCCGCTCACGCAAAGGAATGCGTCGCTCTCACGATCATCTTGCTATACCAACCTATGTGCTCTGCCCCGATTGCGGCACCACGGTTCGTTCACATTCAATTTGCCCTAAATGTGGCTGCTACAAGGGCCGTCAAGTTGTTACAATTAAAAAAGCTCCTATAGCGAATGAAGGATAACCCAGTTATAGCCGTTGATGCCATGGGGGGCGACTTTGGCCCCTCGGTGGTTGTGCCGGGTGCCATCGCGGCCTCGCGCCAATACGACGTTCGTGTGCTCTTGGTAGGTGATACCGACAAGATCAATGCTGTTCTTAACACCATGGATCTAAGCGGTGCCTCCTACGAAGTGGTTCATGCGAGCGATGTGGTGCGCATGAATGACAAAGCCTCAGATGTGCTCCGACGCAAACGCGAAGCTTCCATCCAGATTGCCTGTAAACTTGTGCGTGATGGTGCCGCTGATGGCGTTGTTAGTGCCGGTCACTCCGGCGCAGCAGTCGCTTGCGGCATCTTTACCATTGGTCGCTTGCCTGGTGTGGAACGTCCGGCTCTAGCGGCTATGCTGCCCACGGAAAAAAATCCCGTGGTCGTTTTGGACGCTGGTGCCAATGTGGATTGTCGCCCCTATCATCTCTTTCAATTTGGCCTTATGGGCTCAGCATTTGCCAGAGATCTTTTGAACTATCCCGCACCACGGGTTAGTTTACTAAGCATTGGCGAAGAAGAAGGTAAGGGCAACAGTCAAGTAAAAGAAGCGTACGAATTTTTAAAGATGGCCCAAAACATCAACTTCTTGGGCAATGCCGAAGGTCGCGATATCTTCACAGGCGATGTGGATGTGGTTGTCTGTGACGGTTTTGTGGGCAATGTGGTCGTAAAAATGAGTGAAGGATTGGCCGCATCATTAGTACGTATGTTAAAGCGTCTTTTTACCTCAGGCATCCTTCCAGCCCTAGGCGCTCTTCTGGCCAAAGGTGCTTTTAAGCAGTTTGCCCGCACAATCGATTATGCCTCCTATGGCGGAGCGCCTCTTCTAGGCTTAAAAGGTCTAGTCATTGTCTGTCATGGTCGCTCCAATAGTTTGGCCATGACCAATGCCATCAAAATGAGTGCCACATTTGTGCGCAAAGATACCAATGCCCGCTTAGCTGAAACCATCGTGGCCAATGAAGAATTAACTAGGTTCACCAGGTCAATCTGATTAGCTAACACATCTGATTTTAAGCAAGCTGTTTGATAAGATGCGTTTTTTCTCTTTAGCGTATCTGGTCAAATTTTAGGATCCCCAGCATGTCAACTACGCCGCAATCTTCACCTCTTGATGCCCAAAAAAGAACCGTCCTTGTTACCGGCGGCTCACGCGGTATAGGTCAAGCCATAGCTCAAACCCTAGCCCAAGATGGCTTCCAGGTTATTTTAACTTACAATTCCAATCCCGAGGCTGCGGCTAACGTTGTCGCCCAAATTCATGAGCTTGGTGGCCAAGCAGCTGCTTTTAAGCTTGATATTGGCGAGGCCCAAGCCATTCGCGATTTTTTTGCCCAAGAGATCAAAAATCGCGTCAATCTCTATGGTCTAGTTAACAATGCTGGCATAACCAAAGATGGTCTTCTGCTGCGCATGAAGGAAGAAGATTTTTCCAGGGTGATTGATGTTTGTCTCAAAGGAACATTTATCGCCTCCCAGGAAGCGGCTAAGATTATGACCAAAAACCGCATTGGCCGAATCGTAAACTTAGCTTCGGTTGTTGGTCTAATGGGTAATCCTGGTCAAGCCAACTATGTGGCGGCCAAAGCCGGTATCATCGGCTTAACCAAAACTTGCGCTAAAGAATTGGCCGTGCGCCAGATTACCTGCAATGCCATAGCACCTGGCTTCATTGAAACCGACATGACCAAAGGGTTGGATGAAGAGACCCGCGCCAAGTATATTGAAGCCATCCCCCTAAAACGCATGGGTACTGCTCAAGATGTGGCCAATGCCTGCTCTTTTCTCATCTCCGATAAATCTAGCTACATCACAGGCCAAGTCTTATCGGTGAATGGTGGAATGTACTGCTAAGGATTTTTTAGGCTTTTCCCATTTATCTTGAGCCAATTTGGCTAGAACGCTATCTTTGCTTGAAGGGCAAAGCTATTTATGCTATTTAGGCTTACGCTTTAGCCAAGATTTGTCTTTTTGGGAAATCTCCTTTGACCTAAAAATTGGCTAAAAGCCCTTACTTTGTTGGCCCCAAATAGCTAGCATATAGCCAGACAACTTTTATTTTGGAGGAAAGAAATGAGCGATGTTGCTGCCAAAGTTCATCAAATAATCGTCGATCAACTGGGTGTTGAAGCGGCTAATGTTAAACCTGAAGCTTCTTTTGTGGAAGACTTAGGAGCCGACTCCCTTGATTTGACTGAGCTGATCATGGCCATGGAAGAAGAATTTGATATCGAAATCGCCGATGAAGACGCTCAAAAAATTCAGAAAGTTCAAGACGCTGTTGATTATATTTCCAAACATACACAGAAGTAGCTTTGTTGGATGGGCCTAATGGACCGCCACTAGGCCACCACTTGGTTTTTAATTTTAGCCCTAACTTTAGGGTAAGTTTGCTTGTAGAAGGAGGGCGGCTTTATCTAGGACTCCCTAGAACTTTAACGCCGCGAACATATGTCCCGACCCCGCGTAGTTATCACTGGAATATCCGGCCTGACACCTTTGGCCAACACGATTGAAGCAACTTGGTCGCGCTTGCTCAAAGGCGAGTCGGGTCTAGGCCCGATTACCCTCTTTGATGCGACCGACTATTCCTCAAAAGTCGCAGGCGAGGTCAAAGATTTTGATCCTAGTCCCTACATCCCAGTAAAACAGCTCAAGCACATGGATCGCTTCACCCAATTTGCGGTGGTTGCGGGGCAAATGCTTTTGACAGATGCCAATTTTACCATTACCGATGAAAACTCCATTGATTGTGCGGTAATTTTGGGGATTGGCCTGGGTGGCTTAAAAACAATCGAAACTTACCACTCAAAACTCCTCACTGCAGGCCCAAATAAAATTTCGCCATTCTTAATTCCCATGCTCATTTCCAACATGGGACCTGGCCAAATTTCGATCTTCTCCAAGGCCCGTGGGGCCAACTATGTGACCACCTCAGCCTGTGCTTCAGGCATTCATGCTATTGGCAATGCTTTTAGCGAAATACTTCTTGAACGGGCCAAAGTTGTTGTCACAGGCGGGGCTGAAGCAACCATAACTCCCCTTGGCGTTGCAGGCTTCACTGCCCTCAAAGCCCTCTCAACCCACTACAATGATACCCCAACCAAAGCCTCAAGACCTTTCGACAAAAATCGCGATGGTTTTGTCGTTGGTGAAGGCGCAGGTTTGCTGCTCTTAGAAGAACTTGAGTATGCCAAAGCCCGTGGGGCCAAAATTTATGCTGAAGTTGTAGGCTATGGGGCCTCCTGTGATGCCCATCATATGACTGCACCCTTGGATACAGGGGAAGGTATGGCGCAAGCCATGAAAAATGCCTTACGAGATGCCAAATTGCCCCCAGAGGCCATAACCCACATCAATGCCCATGCCACATCCACGATGCTCAATGACAGCACCGAAACTAAAGCCATGAAACTTGTTTTTGGCGATCACGCCAAAAACTTGAAAATTTCGGCCACCAAGTCCATGACCGGACACCTCTTAGGTGCTGCTGGTGGCATCGAAACTGTGTTCACAGCCCTAGCCTTAAAAAACGAAATGTTACCTGGCACCATCAATTTAACCGACCCCTCGCCTGACTGTGATTTAGATTATCTAGCCGGTGGTTCGGAACATCTGGCTTGTGAATACGGTATGTGTAATTCCTTTGGTTTTGGTGGCACCAATGCTAGCGTTATTTTGAAACGCTTTAGTGGGTAAGCTCTTTTTCTTTTTAGCTGCACAAATCCATAAGCAAGATCTTTCTCGAGCAAAATTTCTAGATCGTCTTGTTTCTGCAACTGCGCTTGAAGATTGGGTCGTTTTCGGCTGCTTCAAGCGTTTTCTATTCTTTGGCTGTAATCAAAAAGCGCTCCAAACATTCATGCGCTTTGGCTAAGCGTTTGCTGGTGAACATTCAGTCTAATCTCTTTTTAAGCTAAAAGCTATGTCTCTATGCACACTAGGTTGTGCCAAGACATAAGCTTAAAGATCTTAGTTATAAATATTATGTTTTCTGAAGAAATATTGGCACAAATCAAAGCTCTTTGCGCAAGTTGAATAAGCGGATATAGATCTTTGATCAAGTTAGACAAAGATATGTAGATCTGGATTTCAAAGATCAGGTGCGCAAGCTAGATAAACATAGTTAGACATATATAGCTGTGTTCTAAAAATCTTTGCGCAAGTTAGACAAATATATTGATCTGTCTACCGAAAATCTTCTGGAAATGTAATGAATAGCTTTACGCCGTGAATAAAAGCATTTTGACTGAATTTTTTCATCACTAATATTGTTTGCTCCAAGTGCTATTTCATCACACTAATTTCATTTTTTAGATCTGTAGGTTCAACATGGATGAAATCATCTTGCAAGATCCCCTTCTTGCTCAAGCTTTGCTCAAAGAAACTTTCCGCCAACTAAATAAACTAGAACTAATCGCCTCGGAAAATTTTATCTCCAAAGCCTGCCGTCAAGCACAAGGGAGCATTCTGACCCACAAATATGCAGAAGGCTATCCTGGCAAACGCTACTATGGCGGCTGTGAGTATGTTGATCGCATCGAAGATTTGGCTAGAGATAGGGCCAAAGAACTTTTTGCGTGCAACTTTGCCAATGTTCAACCGCACTCAGGTTCCCAAGCCAATATGGCGGCTTACTTTGCAACAGTTGAACCAGGCGCCACAATCCTTAGCATGGATCTAACCCATGGCGGTCATCTAACTCACGGCAGTAAGGTTAATTTTTCTGGACGCATTTTTAATTTCGTCTCATACGGGGTCAAAAAAGAAACTGGCACCATTGATTATGAGCAGGTGGCCGATCTTGCGCAAAAATTTAAGCCACAAATTATCTTGGCTGGTGCTAGTGCCTATCCCCGCACCATAGATTTTAAGCGTTTTAGGGAAATTGCTGATAGTTGCCAGGCCAAGCTTTATGTGGACATGGCCCATATCGCAGGTCTTGTGGCCACACATCTTCATCCAAGTCCCTTCCCTTATGCTGATGTGGTTACAACCACAACCCACAAAACCTTACGCGGTCCACGGGGTGGCATGATCTTAGCCAATGATGCAGCTATTGCTAAAAAGATCGATAGCCAAATCTTTCCTGGCACCCAAGGCGGCCCCCTCATGCATGTAATTGCGGCCAAAGCTGTGGCCTTTAAAGAAGCTCTGCGCCCCAACTTTGTAACCTATCAAAAACAGGTTTTAGCCAATGCCCAACTTTTGGCTACCCGTTTGCTTGAAGCTGGCTTTGAACTTGTCTCTGGTGGTACAGACAATCATTTGATTTTAGTTGATCTGACCAACAAAAATATGACCGGCCAAGAGGCTGAACGGGCGCTAGATCTTGCCGGAATCACTGTCAATAAGAATACCATCCCCTTTGAAACAAGATCGCCCCAGGTAACCTCTGGCATTCGTCTAGGCACACCTGCCCTAACAACTAGAGGCTTCAAGGAAGAAGAGTTTAACCAAACTGCCTCCTTCATCATCGAGGCTCTTGAAAACTATCAAAATGAAGAGAAGCTAAAGGCTCTGCAGAGAAAAGTGCAGGATTTTGCCTCATCCTTTCCCCTTTTTGCAGCCTATTAGAGATTAAACCTTTTAGAGGTAGCAATCATGACCCGACTTTCCTGGCCAGAATATTTTATGAGCATTGTGCGCCTTGTCAGCGAACGTTCCACCTGTTTGCGCCGCAAGGTCGGCGCTATTGCTGTGCGCAATCAGCGCATCTTGGCTACAGGCTACAATGGTGTGCCAAGCACACTTCGCCACTGTGAGGAAGTCGGTTGTTTGAGAGAAAAGCTCCAGATTCCCTCAGGTCAACGCCATGAAATTTGTCGTGGTATCCATGCCGAGCAAAATGTGATCATTCAGGCAGCTACCACCAACCTAAATTTAGCGGGTGCAGATCTCTACTCAACCACATACCCCTGTGTCCTCTGCTGTAAGATGCTCATCAATTGTGGTTTTAAGCATATCTTTTATGCTGAATCCTATCCTGATGAACTATCAGCGCAGATGTTTGAAGAAGCGGGGGTTGTGGTTGAAAAGCTCTCGTTTTAGAAGATGTGTGGTTGAAGAAAAGATTGATTTGAAGAAGATCATAAATTGATAAAGAAGATGTTGGAGTTGAGGTTGAGTTTGTAGTTGAGGTTGAAAAAAGGATTAATTTCAAAAAGATCATGAATTGAACAAGAAAATTGTTGGTGATGAGTTTGAGGTTGAGGTTGTTGTTGAAAAAGAGATTAATTTGAAAAAGACGAAGGAAAATCAATTAAAGTTAAAATGCATAAACTAAGAGTTTTTTCAGTTCGGCCTCTTTTAATGGATGTAGATTATGTTAAGCCTTTTAGTGCCAATTTTTAGACAGAAGAATATTAATTGACTATTACAAATCATGAAGTTTATCTTATATTTAAGGATTTAATTTCTGCATGGTTTAATACTGATCATGTAGATAGTAATATGTTTGGACAGTATCTTTTAGATAATAATCTTAAAGGTATGAATAAAACGTTAAGTGATATAGCTGAATTTACATTTAATTATTATAACCTTTCAAAAGAACAGACTGAATGTTTTGTCATGCATTTTCCTTATGGCTTACAATAAATCTTGCTGATCAATTTGAAATTCTTTCTAATTATCAAAGTAGTTATGGATGCTATGATATATGCTTGTGCCCTAAGAATACAGATGATCATGGAATTGTTATAGAATTTAAGCCAATTAATACAGAGAATGAAAAAAATCTTAAAAAAACATGCGATAATGCCTTAAGACAAATAAAAGATAAAGGTTATATAACAGATCTTCTTGCTCACAATGTACCAAAAAATAATATATATGTTTACGGATTTGCTTTCCAAGGGAAAAAAGTTTTGATTTCTGGGGGTGCAGAAGAAGTTGATTGGATGAGTATATTAGATAATAACTAAACGTTTATGAATATGTTATAAATTGATGTTTATAAGCTATTATTTAAATTTATTGATTTCCTGTATTGTACATTCTTATTTATATTGTCTATAAATATTTTGCTTCAGACCATCTACCACAAGCATCAACTTTATCCTTAAATATCATTACCAAATATCCCCACAAAAAAGTACTCCAATCCTTGCTTAACACTTCTCAAAAAGCGTATCTCATCGCTAATAGGAAATCTTGTGCCCACAACCTTTCTTGAATCATGCATGGCTCAGGCCATAAACATTGCCTCGCAAGCCATCAATACCTACCCGAACCCCAGAGTTGGTGCTCTTCTTACTCTAAATGATAAGATTGTAGCCAGTGGCTATCATCATGGGCCAGGACAACCGCATGCCGAGATCGAATGCTTAAATTCAGCCAAATCCTTGGGAATTGATTTAGAAAAATCAACCCTAGTCGTCACCCTTGAGCCCTGCAGACATTTTGGCAAAACACCACCTTGCACTGAAGCTATCCTTAAGGCTGGTATCAAAAATTTAGTTGTGGGCTGTCTTGATCCAAATCCCATAGCTCAAGGCGGTGCTGAATATTTGAGGGCTAAAGGTTTAAATGTTATTACAGGAGTCTTAGAAGAGAAATGCCGCCAATTGATTGCCGATTTTAATCTTTGGCAAACAGAAAAAAGACCGTTCATCACTTTAAAGCTAGCGGCAACCATTGATGGCCGCATTGCCACAAGGTCGGGCCAATCCCAATGGATTAGCTCTAAAGAATCCAGACTAGATGTTCACAATTTAAGAGCCATGATCGGTCAAAAACATGGGGCCATTTTGATAGGTGGCCAAACCTTTAGATTAGATAACCCTAAGCTTACTGCTAGAACTGATCATGTAATTGCTCAACCTAAAGCCATAGTTATAACTAGCACCCTGCCAAACGCTACCGATCCATGCCACTTAATCAGTGCAAGACCTAAAGAAACTATTTTTCTAACTTCCCCTGCCAACTTAGATACCTTGAAGGCCAAGGAGCTTATAGACCTTGGTCTACGTCTATATGCCATCCCCAAAAAGGCCAATGTAACTGATTTTAGAGAACTTTTTAGAATCCTTTTGACGGAATTAGAAACGCCGCATATCTTGTGTGAAGGCGGTGGGCGACTAGCTCTAAGTCTCTTAGAACAAGGTGTGGTCGATGAATTTATCCTCTATCTAGCTCCACTCATTTTTGGTGATAATTTGGCTCACCCTCTCTTTGATGGCCGCTCTCCCCTATCCATAGATCAAGGCATTGGCTTAAACATTTCCTCAACTACCATGCTTGGTCGCGACTTAAAAATCACCTTAAATCCAAAGTGAATATTCAGTCATATAGATATTCACAAAAAAATATTAACCTAAATTTTAGGGACTAAAACTTCTAAGAGAATTTTATCGTTTTAGAATAATCATGCCTAAATCACATTTATATAAAAAATTCCCAATTTTTTGATACAGACGGATTTTTAGCAAAGTTATATCCAACCGAGTTTTTGCCAAACATTAATTACAAAATTTTTTACATATTTTTTGCATTCCGGCTGACCAATAGTGTTCTTCTAACCTTAGAT
>JAFSZE010000155.1 GCA_017455745.1 Desulfovibrionaceae bacterium
CTTATCACGCACACATTAAACTCTCATTTGCTATCGATTATAAAATAGTCAATCATGAACTGACCAATCTAACTCCATCAAGCATAAATTAATCATAAATTAATCATACACTAACCACTAATACGTTATCGATCATAAATTAGCTAAACATAAACTAATCAATCCCATTCTAACCACTCCTATACCAGTCAACCATGCACTAAAAAAATAAATTAAATAAATTTTCCGCACAAAAAAAGATATGCGTCAATCTAAAATCAAGCATGGCATTATATTTATATTTCTTTAACTGTAGATAGATATCCAAAAAACAAAAAAAATAGCGTAATCAAAAATGCAAGAAGCAAAAAACTTCTCCAAATCGCATTTAGAAGAAGTTTTTCAAACGAAATTTTTACAATAAACGCTTTGCATTGGCATTTAAAAAATTTTTTATAAAATCCTTAAGTAATATTTTGCAAGAAATTTCCTTGTCAGAAAAAATACAAAGATGCAGCAATCCGTCAGAAAACGCTTGCCTCATGTACAAGATTAATTGAACAAAAGGGCCATAGCGATATGTTCAGGAATACCTATGGAATTGGATAAGACCGTCTTTTTGGCCATGTCAGTATTGACCAATTCATAACCTATGCTTGGTGTATGCACAGGCACGACCATAAACATTTCCCCATCAGGCTGGATACAATAGATATCGTTTTCGTAGCTGTAATAATTGCTGGTAATTTTTTCTTCAGCACCTTGCCCTTTGCTGCCCGGGCCTCCAGCTTGCTTTGTTTTGTGAGAAATATTCTTCCATCCTTTGCTACTATTGTCGGCATAATCAATCACTGCGATCTCCTACAGCTCTAACCCAAAAATAGCGCCGAACTTGTTTTGATATTAGTTAAGACCAAACAGGTATCTGCTAGTTCAAACATAGACAGAATGCTTGGTGCAAAAAATGTTCCTAAAATCGCCTGCAAGTCTTAGGTTTGCCACCTTTGAGAGTCATAAGAAAAATATTAATGCGCCAGGCACGCGACCAAAGTCGCGAGACTGGCGCAACTTCAGGAAAGTCGCAGAAAGCTTAAAGCTTTAGGCCGCAAGCTTTTTTGACTCAGAGAAATTTTTAAAAGAACTGGCCCATACTGAACTCAAGACGACCATTTTCCCGTTCGCCGTCATAGTCTTGAACTAGAGGCACACCGTAAGCTATACGCAAATCCCCCATGGGAGAACGCCAGCGCAATTCTAAGCCTGCGGATGCGGCCATATACTTGTCCAAATCCTGGGCCATTGTTTTGCTATCGATATTAAAGCCAGCGTCAAAAAATGGTACTAGTGCTAAGCCCAATTCTTTCTGGAAGGTCCAGATATATTCGACGTTGAGCACACCCATGCGGTCACCACCGATCTGATCGCCATGATACTTATAGTCTCTTGGTGACAAGTCGGAATAAGAATAACCACGGATTGTATCCATGCCACCGACCCAGAAACGCTCGAAAACAGGAATTTCATCTTCCGAGTTTTCAAAGACAGCACCTACACGTGTACGCAGATGGAAGGTGTGCTGGGGATTGATGGAGGCAAAGCCCTGCCAATCGCCAACGATCTTGTAAAAGTTGTCCGTACCGCCCAAGATATTGCCACCATATTCTGTCCAGATTCTAGCAATGGTACCTTTGGTGGGGCGATCTTTGGCATCGGTGGTATCACGGGTAATTCTGGCCGAAAGAGCACTGGTCCAGTTTGTTCCTTTGTATTTACGGATGTAGGGCGAAGCATCGTAATAAACGTCAGATAGATAGTAGCGTTCAAGACGATAAGCCGCACCAACAGTTGTGTATTCACCTATTGGGTAGGCGATTCTGAAGGTATCACCGATGGTTTCTTTGGAGAAATTGTCCCAATACTGACGGGTATAATAAAGATCATCACCGATGGAGAGATCAGTATCATAGAATCTGGGGTTGGTGAACGAAAGCACACCAGAAGTCATGCGCCAAGAGAAGAAGCCCTGTAACTGCAGCCAATAGCCTCGACCAAACAGGTTGCGTTCCATGATGGAGGCTGTAACACCCACATCATAATAGGTTGAATAACCAATACCACCCATTAGAGCACCGGTATTGCTCTCTTTGACCTTGACCTTGAGATCAACCTCATCTTCTTTGCCTGTAGGAACAAGCTCAGTTTCAACAGAGGAGAAATAGCGCAGACGATTTAAACGCTCGGTTGAACGACGCAACTTAGAACCATCATACATATCACCGTCGCCTAAGCGCATCTCACGTAAAATAACATTATCACGTGTCTTGACATTGCCTTCAACCGTAAGACGGCGAATAAATACACGCTGTTTCTTAGTTATGAAATACTCAACATCGACCTGTGTGGAACCATCGTCAGCTTTATTTACACGTGTATCAACTTCAGCAAAAGCATAACCAAAATTTGTATAATACTCAGTTAATTTTTTAGAATCTTCCTGCATGACAGTTAAAGTGAAATGCTCTTTCTTGTCGGCTAAAGTATCCATCTCAACAACTTTACGCATTTCATCTTCACTATCAATAACATCTCCAGAAAAAGTTAGGGAACGTACGGTATAGCGTGGTCCTTCATGGACCATAAAATTGATGTAAATACCATCGTCTTTGTAGTTGACCTCAGGGGCTGATACTTGAATATCAACGAAACCTTCATTTAAACCAAAAGCCGCGATAGCATTACTATCGCGCTCCAGATATTCGTCTTTTAATACACCAGTGCCGGTTAAAAAAGAAAACAAGCCTCTGGGTTTTAGAGCCATATATTTATCTAAGTCACCTCGAGAAATTTCCTTTAATCCCTCAACATTGACCTCTTTGATATAGAGCTTGTTGCCTTCCTTAACCTTCAACACCAAAACAGCGCCCCGATTTCCGGTACGGTTTTCCAGATGATAGTCAACTTTGGCTAAATAATAGCCCTCTTTATGATAGAGCTCGGCAATTTTTTGCAGATCATCGGCAATCATGCCTTCATTTAAGACTGTACCAGTCTTAGTGCCCATGGCACCGATAATATCATCTTCATCTAGGGCATCATAGCCTTCAACTCTAATCTTATCGATTCTAGGCTTTTCAACTACGGTAAAAACAAGAACACGGCCTTCCATGGATGCTTGCACATCGCTGAAATAGCCCATCTCCCAAACACGCTTAACTTCCTCATTGATGGCATTGGCATCAGGCGCATCGCCTTTGCGGATCGTTAAGCGCATAAGCACAGTATCTGGATCCATGACGTTCATGCCGCGAATCTGGATATCACTTATGCCACCAAGCGTTGGATTCATTTTACCCATGGGCACAAAATCTTGCACACCAACTGGGCCAGGATCTTTGGGCGTGCTAACAGGAGTTGCGGCTGCCCCCCCTGCCCCGCCACCAGACAACACTTGGCTTGCTTTACCAGCAATTTGGGAGGTGCATTCACTTAAGGCCAAAAGGGAACCTTTTTCAAAGCCAACTGGTACAGCTTGGCTACCAGAAACCGGTACCAAGCGGGTTTCCATGGTAAAACCATCGCCTAGCTGGTTAAAATTGCCATAAATGACCAAATCAGCACCGGCTTTTTCACCCAATTGTCTGGCTTTAGCCAAATCAATTGTTGATCCAGCACTAGACTGCAAGAGGCTTACAGCTTGATTTAAAGGAACCGTCTCAAGAGCCTGGGAATTAAGCTGCGTGATAATTTGCTCCGGGATGGCTCTAGATGCATTAGGCAACTCTGGCCCAGCCACAGCTTGAAAAGGCAGGACCAAAACACGCTTGCCTGCAGGCGCGGCTAGAGCAGCTTGCTCTACGGGAGCAAGAAATATTAGGGCAAGCCAAAAGATACCCAACCATAATCGCGCAAAATATTTATTCATCGTACGTATTCAGCCTATTTCCCCGCAAGAAAAACAAAATTCCTAGGGATTTTTTGTATTCTTTTATAAAAATTGGCTTTTAGAAATAAAGTCCGCATAGATAGGGCATATGCGGCAGATCGACACGAAAAAAAAGGGTCCTGCGGGGACAGATGCCCCGACTGGTCTCGGATGAATTTGAAAAGGATGCATATTAACTATACAAGCCCTTTTCTTTTTTAGTAATTTTCTAACATATCCAAAATTTCTAGTTGGATATAAAGGCTCATTATTTTGACTTAAAACATAAACTGGCTGTTGCGCATAATAAAAAATAAATTGTTTTCTTAGTTTATGACAAAATAAGTTATGTTCAAAACATAAAAACACTCTCAAAGATAGGTAGAATTTGCTAAAACCATATGTAACTAAAAGCAGGGTTTAGGACTTAGGCTACATAAAGTGCAGTTACATCACGTTTTTGTGTGCCACTTAAACTGACTGAATAGTCACTATTCATCATGCCTCCAGCGTTGACCGCAAAAACTAACCGAGCGCAAAGCAGCCCCCTCAAAAAATCAAGCAGTTAGTGCGTTACCGCCTAAAACTCTAATTGTTTGCTAAATACAAAAAAATAGACTGAAATGACTTAACTTCTAGCGTCTAAGATTAAGCTCTAAGAGCTTTCCGGCTTTAAGTTCTAGACACCGATCTAAGTGGCTAGCCAACTCCAAATTATGCGTCACAACAATCAATGTGGTTCCCAATTCCTTGTTCAAACTTAGCAATAACTCTTCAATCTGCTGGCCTGTATGCTCATCCAGGTTTCCGGTTGGCTCATCAGCCAAAAGCACCTTGGGTTCTTGCAAGATGGCTCTAGCAATAGCCACACGCTGACGCTCACCGCCTGACAAAGTGGAAATTTTGGCCGTCAAACGATCAGCTAAGCCCACTTTGGTCAACATAATCTTGGCTTTGGGTAAAATTTTCGCCAACTTGTCGCCAGCTATTAAGGCTGGCATGGCCACATTTTCCTCGGCACTAAACTCGGGCAAAAGGTGGTGGAACTGATAGATAAAACCCAAGGTCTTGTTGCGAAAATAGGCTTTTTGGGTCTCATCCATGAGCGCTAGATCTTGACCATCAAAAAAAACGCTCCCCGATGTTGGAGCATCCAAGGCCCCCATCAGATGCAAAAGCGTTGATTTACCAGATCCGCTAGCCCCAACTATGGCTAAAGACGCACCCGCCTCCACTTGAAAAGTCAAATCATTAAATATGGTTATATCTTCAGAGGCACCTTGGAAGGTTCTTTGCACATTTTCAAACTTATAGAGCACTGGCATAGGCTATTCGTAGCGCAAAGCTTCGGTTGGGTTAAGTCTCGCTGCCTGGCGCGAAGGATAAATGGTGGCTAGAAAACAGAGCAACATGGCGCTAGCACCAATGATCAAAACGTCCGAAACCGAAATTATGATCGGCAAATGATCTAGCGTATAAACATTTTCCGGCAATTTGATAAATTGATAGCGCTTTAAAAGATAGCCCACCCCAAGACCTAAAATATAGCCTAAGATGGTGCCGATAAAGCCAATAATGGTCCCCTGCAAAATAAAAATTCTGCGGATCATCTGGCGGGTGGCGCCCATGGACATCATAATGGCAATGTCGCGGGTTTTTTCCATCACAAGCATAACCAAGGTGGCTACGATAGAAAAAGAACCAATCAATACGACCATGGCCAATAAAATAAACATTCCAATCTTTTCAAGCTTCAAAGCCGCAAAGAGATTAGCATTCATTTCGGTCCAGGTGCGGACATAAAAAGGCGCCGGAATGTGTGCGGCAATGTTCATCGCCACATCATCCACGGCAAAAACATCTTTGACAGTAAATTCCAGGCCTGTCAAAAAATCCTCGGGCAAGCCCAAAATTTTCCGCGCAGCACTAAGCGTCACAAAAGCTAGCGAGGAATCATATTCAAACATCCCCGTCTTAAAGACGCCAACCACCTCAAAAGCATGGACTTTGGGCTGATAGCCAGCAGCAGTTTTGGTGCCTTGGGGCGAGAGCAGATTGACTCGATTGCCCACGGTCAAATGCAAACGTTTAGCTAACTCCCCACCTATAATGATACCAGGTGTGCCCTCGCGCTTAAGGTCATCCAAGCTGCCAAGTCTTAGGTTGCGCAGCATGGAAATGACTTTGCCTGCCGATTCAGGCTCAATGCCGCGCAAAACAATGCCCTTAGCGCTATTGCCTGGCGAGGACAACATTCCTTCAGAATATATGAACGGAGTTGTGCCGATTACACCGGTAACATTATCCACATCATGACTTAGGGATGGGTTTTGCCCAAAGGCTTGTGGTTGATAGCTTAAGATTACCCCATGAGCATTGGCACCCAAAATTTTCTCGCGCATATCGGTCGTCATGCCGTTATAGACACCAAGAACGATAACAAGCGCCCCAACACCCAAGGCCACACCCAAAATAGCCATGATGGAAATGACGTAAATAAAGGCCTGCTTGCGCCTTGCAAAAAGGTAGCGTTTGGCCACAAAAAGTTCAAAAGACATTTGTCCAGTATGCCAAAACCGGCCTCAAAATTCAAGACTTTTTTAAAGTGAGATAAAGAACTTTTGCTTAAAAACTAGCAACTTTATTCACTTCTGATCTGTCCTAATTTTTTTAAATAAAAAACAAAATTTCGTTTTATTTTAAAGATATCAGAAAAATTTTTGCCAGACAACTAAAGCGATGTATTATTTGGTTCAATCCTAAAATATGTTTACATCAGTAATTATATTTTATAAATCTAAACTTATTTTAGTATTACATACACCATATCTACTTTTTAAAACACTTTGTATGCAATTTATTTTTTATATCCGTCAAAAATACAATATATAAACGTTAATAAATACAATTTATTATACACTTCTCATATATTTTTATATTCGCTATAAAATTTATCTATTTAATAAATATTTTATATTTTTAGATATGCTTTTGTTTACTTTGTTTTGGACTCAAGAAGTATATAGTAGTTCCATCTCTAAATAGATTTTTCTAGTCAAATCGGCTAAATTATAGCTCATTTTTTTGTCTAAAAAATTTTATTTATACCGTAGTTTTTCTTTTAAAAAAATCTAACCTTTTCTCTGATTAATTCCACGCTAAAATTCTCTGTCCCTGCTCAAGGCAAAATAGGATTGATTGACGCAAGGCCAAAAAAAGCATAAACCTTTTCGTTCCAACGAAAAATAGGCGATCGTAATCTTTAATGTTTCCGCCTAGCATTTTGCTTTTTGATGTCGAGGAGTCTTTTTGTGGAAAATCGGGAAAAGAAATCAACCCCGCAGATCAAGCTGCCAACTAAGTCACCATATGCATCTTACTTTAAACCGATGCTTGAAAGTTTTGCTGAACATGACGAGCTAAACGAGGTTATCAAAAATCGGGTCAGCAAAGCTTGTGACCTCTTGGACAGCGGCATAAAACTCTTTCCCAATACTTTCCAGAAAAAACATCTGATAAGCTGGGTCAAAGACACTTTTGAACCTCTAAGTCCTGAAGAGTTGGAGGCAGCCGAGCCCATTGAAGGCATAACAGGCCGCATCATCACCGTGCGCTCCTTTGGTAAGGCCGCCTTTTTGACCGTGCAAGATCAGTCTGGTCGCATTCAATGCCATATCACAAGAGATATCTTGGGTGACGATGTCTACAAAAGCGTCAAAAAATTCGATATTGGCGACATTATTGGCGTATGTGGCAAACTTTTTCGCACCAAGACTGGCGAGCTGACAATCTCCTGTACACGCGTCATGCTCCTAACTAGATCCATGCGTTCTTTGCCTGAAAAGTACCATGGCTTAAAGGACATGGAGACCCGTTATCGGCAGCGCTATGTAGACCTGATTGTGACTCCCAAGACGCGAGAAATTTTTGCCAAGCGCAGTCAGATTGTCCGCGAATTTCGCAATTTCATGGAAGAAAAAGGCTTCATGGAGGTGGAAACCCCCATGATGCAACCCATAGCCGGTGGAGCCCAGGCCAAGCCGTTCAACACCCACCACAATGCGCTGGACATGGATCTCTTTTTGCGCATTGCCCCAGAGCTGTACCTAAAACGTCTCATTGTGGGTGGTTTTGAGAAAGTTTTTGAGATCAACCGCAGCTTCCGCAACGAAGGTATAGATACCAAGCATAACCCCGAATTCACCACCTGTGAATTCTATTGGGCCTATGCCAATTTCTATATGCTTATGGATCTAACCGAAGAGCTGTTTGCCTATTTGGCCCAAAAAGTCAATGGCTCCATGCAGGTACCCTATCAAGGGGAAATGATTGATCTAACCCCAGGTACCTGGAAAAGGGTTACTTTCTACGAGGCCATTGAAAAAATTGGTGGCCATGCCCCAGATTTCTACAATGACTACTCCAAGGTCAGAGAATATATCAAAAAGCGCGGTGAAAAAGCGGCTGATACCGACAACCTGCAAAAGCTCCAAGCCAAGCTCTTTGATCTTGATGTGGAAGAGAAACTCATCCAACCCCATTTCATCTACCACTATCCTGCCGAAATCTCCCCGCTCTCGCGCCGCAATGACGAAAATCCTCTGCTAACGGATCGTTTTGAACTCTTCATCACCGGTCGCGAGTTGGCTAATGCCTTCTCGGAATTAAACGATCCCATAGATCAACGCCTCCGTTTCCAAGAACAGATGCGCGAAAAAGAAGCTGGCGATGATGAAGCGCACAGCATGGATGAAGATTATCTGCGGGCTTTAGAATATGGTATGCCGCCCACAGCTGGCCAAGGTATCGGTATTGATCGCTTAGTTATGCTTTTAACTGATACTGCATCCATTCGTGAAGTCATCCTCTTCCCATTGTTACGCAACGAACAAAAGAGCAATAATTAATCTTTAGACTAATTTTATGGTTTGGAGAAAGATATAGTAAATTAAGGACAAAAGATTTTTGATTGAGCCAATGTTTAGTAATCATACTCCACTTCTGGCCCCAATCATTTCTAAAACGCCCTTTTTAACTCTATGAAACGCAAGTTTCTTTGGAGTACAATTCACTTCTATGGAGGCAGCGAAGCTTATAATAAGCTGCGCTGAGAATAAATGCCGCTGAACCGAATAATTCCAACGACAATGTTTAAAAGCTCAATATTTCTGCCTCCTTTATTAGTTTGCGTCTTAGCTTTTGTCATCATCCTCTATCCTACAGCGCCTCAATGTGCCCTTGCTCCTACCCCCACCCGCTACAGTCAAGCCAAGAGCAAGCTTAATGATCTCTGCAAGACTTCTACGCAAAATAAATTCCGCGAACCATGGGAGCAGTTGGCCAAAGAATTTCTCAATATCTACCAAACCGATCCCAAATGGCCTAACCGTCCTGCAGCTCTCTTTCGTGCTGCCGAAGTCTATGAAGAGCTAGCCAAACGCTCCTTCAATAATCAAG
>JAFSZE010000156.1 GCA_017455745.1 Desulfovibrionaceae bacterium
ATATTTTACGGAAAAGTAAAGTTGTGGATCTTTCGATCCTATACTATAGAGGCGATGTGGATACGCCTGTAAGAATAAGAATTGCATAAATTACACTTCTTATGAAGCCACACCCCTTTATGGGGTGCGGTAGTTCACTAATTAATTGTTCTATTATGCAGAGCTAGAGTTTTTTGGTTGTAGAAAACTACTGGACTTTGAAATTGAATGAAAATTTTTTAAATTAATTTTTATTTCTAAAATATAATAAATAAAGCCAGATCAGAATACTCTGATCTGGCTTTATGTTTATCTAGCGATAATCTTTTAGAAGCTATAAGTTATGATGAGATGTGCTTTCCAGATATCTTGCTTTGAGTATGAACCAAATTTATCCCACTTGCGCTTCCAGGTATCATCATCGATGTAGTTAGCGATATAACCTAATTCTACGTTAGCCTCTAAGTTTTCATAAATCTTATAGACATTGACTAAGTTGAATTCAAGCAAACCATCGTTAGTTGTTAGATATGGTCCGTCAAAAACGCCAGTGGTGCTATTCCAGGCATAAGCAGAATCCATATATTTAACCATGGAAGGACTGTTGGTGCCGCCCCACCAAGCTACTCTAAAAGTATGGGTCAAATCTTCTAAGAAGCTCATATCAGCCAGTTGCAGACCAAGGCCCCAGGTACCGGCTAAGGAAACATTTAGATCTTGAAAGTCTGGACGTGGGGACCAATACTTATTGCCGTCGCCCATGAAGGATGTGGTATAGACATAAGGTGCTACACCAGGCATACGTTCGGAGCCGTTTTTAACATTGCCGTCATCACCAGAGGCATACCAGCCAAAGATGCCGGGTGTGCCCCAATCCATCTTGTATTCAACCAAGGCTTTGATCAACCAGCCTTGACGTAAGGTTGAGCCACGGCGAATGTCATTGCGATTATTACGGGTCAAGACGTCAAATTTACCCATTTCTTCAACGTAGCCATAGTTGAAATCAAGTTCAAAATTCCACGGTTCAAGAGCTTTGATCTTGATGGGTAAGCCTGCCCAAAACATACTACCATAAGCTTTGGATGTACGACCGTAGCTTGTGACATTTAAGCCGCCAGAGTCGCCTTGGGCATTTAAATAGGGCGATAAGCTGACTGCAGGAGCTCCATCCATAAAGTTATTGGTGCGGTAGTCATCAAAAGAGCCGGTGTTTTTTCCACGGAAGCCATACATGGCCCAAGGAGTGAGTTCAATGCCATCAAAATTGATTGGCAGAGAAAGGACAAAGAGGTCCATGTTGTCCAGGTAGTGGGCATCAGCGTTGTTATATTTGCCACTACCTTCGAAGTTATCATTATACGGTCTAAACCACATGGCAGTTACGCCAAAATTATCATTGAAGTCATAGTGCAGATTGACGGCTGCAGCCCGCAGATCAAGGACTGCAGATCCGCCAGCTGCATTGGGGAGAGCAAAGTTTTGGATGCCCATGCGGGTGCGAACGCCGGTATTGGGGATTAGCCAATCAATGTAGGCTTGGCGAACTTTAACTATGGTACCGTCGGCACCTAAGGCACCACCTTGACCAGCCCAGCCCCAGCTTTGGGGACCGATGTGCAGTTGGACGATACCTTCGAGATTTTCGGAAGCTACGGCATTTAATTGCAAGAGCAAGCGCTGTCTAGCAGCAAAAGAGTCCTTGGTATAGCCTTTGCGAGAAACACCATTCCCGTCGCGGGTATTTTTCACTAAAGAGGTTTCGCCCACCGCAAAACCTATATTCCACTGGCCTTTGATTTTAAATTCCACGGCCCAGCTTGAGACAGCAATGCCTAAGGTCAACATGGTGGCCAGTAGAAGCATACAGCATTTTTTCACGGCATATCCTTTCGGCAGACACTTAGACTTCCTCCAAACAGAATGAACTGGCGAAAGTTTTTTTAAGTGTTTCCGCCATTCATAAATTAGTTTTTGGTTTGTTCTGGCGATGGTTGAGTAGTTTTCTCTGCCTGCTGTTCTGGATCGGTCCATTCATCATGGCTGTCGGCTGGGACAGGCTTCATATAGTGGCGTAACAGGTAGCCTTTTTCATAGCGCACAATAAGGAGCCAACTAAGTGTTAGTAGAACTACAGGCAGGGCCATAAGGGCTCCCGAGAAGTTACCAAACTGTTTGGCCACGTTTAGTCCACCAATGGCCAAGAGACCTACAGCCAAGAGAGTTTGGGCAAAAGCCCAGAAAGAACGGTGCCATCTGGCCGGATCGTCGTTGACGCCTAAACGCTTGGTGGCCACAGAAGCTACCACGTAGCAGCCTGAATCGACGGAGGTTGCCAAGAAGATGGTCGAGAAGACGCAGTAGACGCACATGACAATCTTACCCATGGGCAAGGTATCTAAGACAGCCATCATGGCTGCGGCGCCACCGGATTGCTTCAAGATGGCTACGGCATCAAGAGCAGCCTTGCCTTCCACATGATGGACGGCATTGTATTGCAACCAGAGGGTGTAGGAACCGAACACACCGTGAATGAGGTAGCCACCAGCGATGCAGCCAAGCATACCCCAAACGATCAATTCGCGGATGGTGCGGCCACGCGAAATACGGGCAATGAATAGACCCATGAATGGTCCATAACCAGCCCAAAATAGGGCATAGAATATGGTCCAGTCTCTAGGAAATGTATTGTCACTGAAAGGTGAAATCCAGAAGGTCATATTCATGTAGTTGCCCAGCATCTTACCGATGGCATTGGTGAAGATGTCGAAAAGTTGGGATGTTGGGCCAACCAAAATGCCAAAGCCGACCATAGCCAAGGCAATAACAACGTTTATGTCTGAGAGAACTTTGATGCCTTTATCCAAACCTGACCAGACTGACCAACCAGCAATGCAGGCTGAGACAATGAGCACAATGAGTTCAACCTTAAAGCCAGGAGCAATACCAAAGACACGATTCAAGGCTGCCACTACAGTGGGGAGCGAAACGCACATTGTAACAGCGGTGCAGAAGAGCAGGCCCCAAATAAAGAAAACGTCACAGGCACGACCAATGAAACCATTGGTCTGTTTGCCGAGAACGATTTCGGATGCTGCTGAAATGCGCAGGACTGGTTTTCTACGGATGTGAAAGAGGTAGGCAATTGGGAGGGCAGCGATGAAGTAGGTGCACCAGCGTTGGGACCCCAGTGGAGGAGGAGATAGGCCAAAGACCAATCAAAAGCCTCGGTGCTTAAGGCTGGAGCATTTTGGGGTAGTGAGATTACGTCCCATAAGGGCTCGACAATGGCCCAGAACATACATGCGCCAGCAACGCCCGAGCAGAAAATCATGGCTATCCA
>JAFSZE010000016.1 GCA_017455745.1 Desulfovibrionaceae bacterium
AATAATAAAAAATTTTTAATCTTTTGCAATTCTATAGTGATAGAAATCGATCGATAAAAAAAATCTTTAAGACATATATTGTTAATAGCATAAATAAAAGCCAGATTTATATCTTAGCTATCTTCGAAAGAGTATCACAAAACAAATCCTAAATCTTTATTGTTAAGAAAAATATAAAATCTAACCTATCTTCTCAGCTACGCTAAAAGCATCTAACACTGATTTAAAGAGGATGGGATAATCAGTTAATGCCAAAGTCCTTGGATCTATGCCAAAAGCATCATCTTCAATATGACCAATTACTGGAGGATCGACAGTTAACAAGGCTTTTTTCAATTTTTCAACCGGAAAATTATCGGGCTTCAAAAAAACCATAACCGTTGGCAAATCATACTGCGGGAAAGCTCCACCACCAACCCGGGAGACAGACTTTTGGCATGATATTTGGCATTTTGCACTTAAAACAGCCTGAAAACCTCGGGCTAAATGCTCAGCTTGACTAGCAAGCTCTTCATAGGGCGTCAAAATGGCTTTCAAGGTGGGAATTTCGTGTTTAGCCATATCAAGATCAAGATAAAGTCTAAGAGAAGCTTCAAGAGCAGCCAAACAGAGTTTGTCACAACGCAAAGCACGCGTCAGCTGATTACGCTTTAATTGGTCAACTAAGTCTTTACGCCCAACAATGATGCCTGCCTGGGGGCCGCCTAAAACCTTATCCCCTGAAAAAGAAACCAAATCAGCGTAGCGCACGGTTTCTTGGACGGTTGGTTCATCGGGTAAACCAGCTTGGGCAAAATGGATTAAACTTCCGCTGCCCAAGTCTTCAAGGAGGAGAATTTTGTTGGCATGAGCTAAGTTACTCAATTCTTCCAAACTGACCTTCGAATGAAAGCCAACAATGCGATAGTTGGAGGTATGGACCCGCATAAGCGCACGGGTCTCTTGGCAGATAGCTTCAGCATAATCTTGCAAGTGGGTGCGATTGGTTGCGCCAACCTCCCGCAAAATGGCTCCACTTTTACGCATGACATTGGGAATACGAAAGCTGCCCCCAATTTCAACTAGCTCTCCGCGAGACAAAACAACTTCGCCACCACGGCAAAAAGTATCAAGCATAAGCATGACCGCCGCAGCATTGTTGTTAACAACAACAGCAGCTTCAGCTCCAGTGATCTCTTGAAGCCATCCCTCAACTAGATTGTAACGACTACCGCGATTACCAGTCTGTAAATCAAATTCCAAGTTGGTATAGCCTTGAGCAGCTAAATTAACAGCCTGTTGAGCTTCTAGTGGCAAGACCGAGCGACCTAAGTTGGTATGCACCACAACACCTGCGCCATTGATGACGCGTCTTAGATTGGGCTTTTGACCCAACTTAATGAACCGGCTTAAGCTATCTAAATGTACCGTCACATCAAGCTCATGGCTAGATTTAATCTGCCCGGCTTTAATTTTTTGGCGGAAGGTATCCCAATAATTAGTGATCAGTTTACGCAAAAGTTCCGGATTCATTTTCCCTAAATCCGGCTCCCGCTCAAAAAGAAGATTTTTACAAAGATCAACGCTAGGAATAGCCGCAAATAAGTTTGACATAACGTGAAACCATGAAAAATAGGTGAATCTAGCAATTTAACGCTTAGACTAGCTTCTAGGCTTGGATCAAAAAAAGTGCCTGGCCCAAATCAAGACCTTAAGAAGCAAAAAGACGCTTAAACCAGACCTAATCTTAGAATCTAACGATCTTTTCAAGATGATAATTAAATATTGGCTTAGCCAAAAGCAGGATCGTTTAAGAGGTTGGGGAATTCAGTATAAACCTCAGCCAAAAGATACAATGATCCAATGACCAAGACATAATCTTCAGATTTAGTCTCAAGGGCCAGAGCACGCAATATTTGGCCAACCGTTTGAGGTCTAAAACTTTCTTTTTCGCCCAAATGAGGATGATCATACCAGAGGTCATGCATTTTGGAAGCTTGACTCGCCCTAGGATTATTTAAAACTGGAAAATAGGCTGGTATTTTCCCACGATATTCCTGAGCCAAAAGTCGCAAGGCGCTAGGCCAATCTTTATCATCTAAGCCCGCATAAATTACGGCACTTGGTTGTTGGCCATCGCGCAAAGCTGCTAAAACCGTCTGCACACCATGCGGATTATGTCCTCCATCCAAAATCATCGCCGGATAAGAGGAACTTTTGGCTGCCCGTTGCAAACGGCCAGGTAAAAAAGCTGTCTTTAAGCCCAAATCAAGCAAGCTTTGACTGGGATTAATCTTTAAAAGACTGGCCAATTTTTGAAAAGCTAGCACTGCTAGGCCCGCATTTATGGCTTGATGATTGCCTGTAAGCAAAAAGCCCCTGGTATTATCCAAAGGATCAGCCACCTCTAAACTGGCCTGGGTCTCTTTAGCCATCTTCGAAAGAATATCCCAAGCTTTCGGATACTGCTTAGTTGTACAAACAGGCACTGCCGAGCGAATTGCCTGGGCTTTATCGGTAGCAATTGCTTCAAGGCTTTTGCCTAACACCTGACAGTGATCCAAAGCGATAGGTGTGTAGCAGATGAGATCTGCTGGAATAGCTGTGGTTGCGTCATGTGCCCCACCAAGCCCGGCCTCCAATATAGCCACATCGACTTTATCTTGAAAGAGCAACAGAGCTGCAATGGTTAAAAATTCAAAGTATGTTAAATCGGGGGCAGTTGCTTGAATAATCCGTGCCGGTTCAATTAAGTCTGAACCTGCCACAGAACGCCCGTTAATTTTGATCCGCTCGAGAGGGGAGACAAAATGTGGCGAGGTGTAGAGACCGGTCTTTAGATTATGTTTTTGACAAATATTGGCTAAAAAGGTAGATGTTGAACCTTTACCGTTGGTACCTAAAATCTGAACAACAAAAAAACTGGGATGTTCTAAATTTAGCCTTTTCAAAGCAGTATGCATACGATCTAACGATAGATCAACATGAAAAAGACCTTTGGTATCTAAATACTCTAAAACATCATTAAATGTTTCTATTTTTCTATCCATAACATATGACATAATAAATTTAAAAAATTATTTTATAAGAATAATATTAAATACAGATTATATAGAATAATTAATAATTAAATTTTAAAACTTATACAACATTAAAAAATATAATCTATATATGATTGTAAATATATAATACAAAC
>JAFSZE010000002.1 GCA_017455745.1 Desulfovibrionaceae bacterium
ATTTACTATAAGATATAAAGCCTTTTTTTATATATGTTCCTAAAGTATTGCGCGAAATTCGTAATACTTGCATTACTTCCTTTGCCTTCATGAAATACTCCCTTGATCAATGGTGTTGTGCGTTAATCGCCTAACAAAGCGTTTGTACACGCTTTGTGCTACTTTGTCAAGATAGTTTAAGATAAGGCAAAAAATTTTTTCGCCATATTTGTGGTTTCGCAGTTCTAGTAACTTTATCAATCGTTTCGATATACCTTTGGCACCTTGTAGGCCCAGAAATTTTCAAAACTTAATTACATGACTTCAAAAGGCCAAGAGAAATATAAAGGGCAAAAGCCTGGCAGATAGCCAAACTTTTGCCCTTTTAAGTTTTGAAAATATAAGTCGGTTCTATGAAGGTATATGTCTCGGTACAAGAAAAAGAAAAATCGTTCTTTTGCTCTTATTTGGCTGCTCTAAAGGTAGGCAGATAAGCAAAGAGTGCTGGTGAGCCGCCAGTATGCAAAAAGAGGACTTTGGATCCTTTGGCAAAGTAACCTTTGCGTGCTAAGTCAATCAAACCGCTCATGGCTTTGCCAGAGTAAACTGGATCAAGCAAAATGGCTTCAGTTCTAGCCAGCATCTGTACAGCTTCAACCATGGCATCGGTTGGCAGAGAGTAGCCAGGACCAACATAGTCATCAAAGGCGACCACCTTGTCAGCTGGCACCTTGGCATCAACACCAATAAGAGCCAGAGCGGCATTGGCTAAGTCATAAACGGCTTTTTCTTGCACGGCTTTGGGACGATTTACGCCAATTCCGGTCACAGGAATATTGATATTGTTGCCGATCATCCCGGCCATAATACCGCCATGTGTTCCAGCACTGCCACTAGGCACGACCATATGATCGAAGGTTAAGTTCATGGCAAACATTTGGGCCATGATTTCTTCCATGCAACTCACATAGCCTAGGGCACCAAGAGCATTGGAGGCTCCGCCTGGGATGATATAGGGCTTTTTGCCATCAGCAGTTAGCTTATCAGCGACTTTCTGCATGGCATCAAGCATATTTGTGCCACCAGGCACCACAGTAATACTTTTTACACCTAAAAGTTGGAATAAAAAGTTGTTGCCAGAAGCTTCTTCATCATAGGAGTTGGGAACACGTTCCTCCAATACCAAATGGCAGTCTAATCCTTCATGCACAGCCCAGGCTAGGGTTAAGCGGCAGTGGTTAGACTGAACGGCCCCACATGTGATCACTGTATCACATCCTTTCTGCAAGGCATCGGCAATGCAGAAATCCAATTTTCTGGTCTTATTGCCGCCACCAGCTCCTGGCAGCATATCATCGCGTTTTATATATACGTCGATGTCTGCATTTAAGGCCCGGGAAAAATTGGGGAGATACTCTATGGGTGTGGGATTTGGCGCATACCCACGTTTGATAAATTTGGCAAGATTCACTGTATTCCTCCAGAAAAGACTCGCAAGAAAGAGTAGTTAATTTCATTCTTTGGAGGCTTAGCAGCGATTTCTAATCCTTGCTTGCCTGGCAAAGAACTTGTGAAGCATTCTATGGTTGGATATGTTAAATATGTCGGCCAATCAGCAGGGGCGTAATTTTAAGCCGACCACGCGCCTTTTGGCGCTAGTTGGTTAGCGCAGCAGCATATTTTTTGTAAAATGTCGACATTCGTCAATTAAGTCTATGCGCTTCTACTGTCAAGTAGCGCTTGGAGACGCCTAGAAAAAACTCTTGGCAACTGGCCTAAAGCTTTGGCTGGGGGATTTTAGTTGACTCTACCTTGGACGATCTTAAGGGAAAACTAACAATTAGCACAAAAATAAGATTTGTTGGGATTAGCGGAGTTTGCACTAGCTCTTTTTGAGATGAAAATGTCAATTGCAGCTGACATCGCAACTTTTAGGTAAATAGTGCAAAAATTATTGACCTTAAGCGTTTTAGGTGTGATCATTTTTAGCCATGACGCAATCCCAAGGTTAAATTTGAGCTTAGCAGCACAACAGATCACATTGCCGATAGATCCTTGGAACACGGCTATCTGTACATATCAGTCTATCTGGTAAAAGCCTTGTCATAAGATTCTCGGCGGGGAAACCCACTGGCTTGCCCGTGGGAGGAACCGCCTTTAATCTACCTTTCTTTGTTCTATAAGATAGTTTTTACGCATTTCTAACAATCTAAGGTTTTTATATCCTACGGATGCGTTGACTTTAGTGCCATCCAAAAGCCGTATATCCATTCTAGCCTTTTGAACGTCTACCAAATATAAAACATATTTGACCTTTCCACCTAACTTTATCAAAGAGTCTGAATCCCATTACCTCATAAGGAGCTTGATTCCGTTTA
>JAFSZE010000017.1 GCA_017455745.1 Desulfovibrionaceae bacterium
CTTAGCAAAAATGAAAATTTTTTAATAAAAAATATTTGTTCAAAATAATCGTTTTTGGGGACCAAAAAATTATTTTTTGGTCCTGTTTTGAGCAGATCTAGGTTTTATCGCGTAGGTAGAATTCCCTGGGAATTTAAGTTAAAATATTGTCTAAAATGATAAAATAACATTTTACCTTTAAATATGCCTTATGGAAAAACTTCTTTGGATCGGGAATCCCTTCTTTTATCATTCATTGGTAAAAATATACCCCTGGTCAAAAACCTTTTTTCATTATTTTGAAAATCATGAATGTTTCACCTGGGATAAATTAATTGGATTGGCTGGCTTCGAACCAGACATCTTGGTTGTGGCCGACAAAAGTATTCCACCTTTTGTGCTTGGCATGGAAAATTTTCCCTGTCTAACAGTCTTCTATGCTGTCGATTCCCATATTCAAAGCTGGTATCCCTATTATGCACAAGCTTTTGATATCTGTCTGCTCTCGCTTAAAGATCACATTCCAAGCTTCGTGGGGCCGTTTTTAGATCAAAAGCGCATTTTCTGGTCACCACCGTTTGCCCAAGATCATCTCTATCCCGATCCCAACAAAAACTATCAGAAAAAATGGGATTGCATCTTTGTTGGTCGCGTCAACAATAATACCCCAAAACGAAAAATTTTTTTAGATAGCCTTAAAACCAAAATCGACAATTTATATGTGACCTTCGGCAATTATGCTGAACTTTTTCCCCAAGCCAAAGTTGTCCTTAATTTTTGCGAACACAACGATTTAAACTTTCGTGTTTTTGAAGCCTTGGGTATGGGGTCAGCATTGGTTACCCCAAACATCCCCAATGGCCAAAATGAACTTTTTAAAGTAGGCCAACATTTTCTAACCTATGATCTCGAAAACGAAGCTTCTTGCCTCAAAGCCATTGATCGTCTTCTTATCGATGACTTTTTGCGGGCCCACCTTGAACACAATGGCCTTGAACTCATCAATGCTAAGCACAGAGCCAAACATCGAGCTGAAGCCTTTTTGGCCAACGTCCAAAAAGCGACCGAGATGGACAAAGAGATGATTAAAAGACGACAAGCCAATGCTTTAAAGATTCGTCAAGAGACACTGCGCATACTCTACCTGCTTTGGGCCAAAGAATTCAATAATCCCCAAATTAAAGAAATGCTCATCAAAGCTGCATCCAAAGAAGGTATCTAAACAAAACAAGATAGTTTACAGCAACTATTTTACAATGCATCTAAAATAATATTGCAGTTACCCAATAACCTAATAACTTAATAGTATAAAGTACTTTAAAGAATTTTTTCTAAGAATCTATCTTTAGACTGAAAAGCAGACCTTTGACTAAAAAGAAGCCAAAAAGTCCCCTATCCTAAAAAAGAACTACCAGGTAGATTTTCTCCGTGGTAGTTCTTTGTATAATATAGGACATTAAACTTTCCTTATATCTTGCCTTATATCTTGCACAGCATAATGTGTGATATCAAACTTTGCTTATATTTTGCACGTTTTAATATGCGATATCAAACTTTTCCCATATCTTGCACAGTATCATACGCTATATTCAGTCTTGTATGACTTGTAACTTATTTGAAATAAATTAAAGTCTTTATGTCATCGTCCTAAATAGACAGTAACACTTAACAAAAACTAAGTTAAAATAAGATAAGTTAAGTTAAGTTAAGATAAGATAAATACTTATAGAATACAAAATCTACCCTTAATTTATCTAAACATTTTTACCGCTTGATTGTTAAAAAAATACTTCTAATAGATAGTAAAATCACCACATATAAAAACTAACATCTACAAAAAATTGGCAAATTAAACTCCTGATTCGAGATTCGAGATTCCAAACTCTATAGTCTAGTTTCTAGTTCCTACTATCTAGTCTCTAAACGCTAAACCTATAGTCTAGTTGCTACTCTCTAGTCTCTAGTCTCTAAACTATAGAGTATAGACATAGATACTACAGAGAATACTTTTATCTCTAAAAATTTAAATCGAGATCATTATTCTTATCAGCAGTTTTCGGTTGAACTGGCTTCTCTAACTGTAAACCTAAAAGATCTTTTGTCTTTTTATCCAAACCCTCTTGTGCTTTGCTAGAAAACTTATTTGTTTTGTCACCTCCTATCTGCATCTGCCAAACTAAATCTGATAAAATACCTAATTGGGCTAGTATTTTTTGATTTGTTCGATCCTGACGAATCATGCAGAACACGAGTAGTGCGATGATGGCGCAAAAACCGAAAAACATAAATAGCATCATTGAAAACATAATGATTTCTTCCCAGAATTGACGTAGTTTAATTTTGTTTAAAATTTGTATTCCAAATTTTAAAATTTATTTAACTATCGGTACAAAAGCCAATTATAAAATAGTGTTTTATTTGAATAAGATGTCCTAATAAAAATATAACAAGTTAAAATCACATGAACCATTCATAACTGCTTAGCAAGTATTGCATTGGCTTTAAATATTAAAATTACTTTTAGCTCAGGTTCAATACAAAACATATATGTCAAATATTTTAGATTTTCCTAGACCCTATTTCTAATTTTCCCAAGCGCTAAAATTCAATTTTACGTGTATTTTTTTAATTATTATATACTTTTATCAAAAAATCAGTTTCAAAGCAAGGAAAAGCATTCTTATGAGCAAGGCGCCAATCACCCCTCATCTCCTGGTAGCAGACCCAAGTGGCGATATCTACGATCATCCAGATCTTTTGATGCTGTGTCGACGAGGCAATCAATGGGGCGTACCAAGACCTGATGAACTTATTCCGCTGCCACCAGAAAGCGAGCTTTTTCTTCTGCCTAAACGTCGACCATGTGGTTTAAATCCTGAGACCGGCGAAATTGAAATTGTGGAGGACTCTTTAGCAGTAGCAGCCTTCTTAGCACCTGCCCATACCATATCTGCTCACCCAGCCTATATGCAAGAAGATGATGCACCCCTCTTACCGCTCTTTGCTTATGGTGCTGTGGGTTTTGCTAATGAAATGTTCTATGTCTGTGCGCAATTGGTTGACCATGATCAAAGACAACGCTTTAGGCAGATAAGTCGCGAAAAAATAGCCAAAAAAGCACGGCAATTACAAAAAAACTATCCTAAAAATCGGTTGGTTGCGCACATCTTAAACAACTGTGTGGCTCGCTATGACTGCCCAGCGGCTCGCAATTTTGCCCTAGGTCGCTTTGAAGCTCCCCTGCCCACTTCCCAAGCCTGCAATGCCCACTGCCTTGGATGCATATCACTCCAAGAAAAAGACTCGCCAATCAAAACAACACCACAATGTCGAATAAGTTTTACCCCCACAGCTGCTGAGATTTGTGAAGTTATGACCATTCATGCTGGGCGCGAAACAAAACAGCCCATTTTTTCTTTTGGTCAAGGCTGTGAGGGCGATCCGCTAATGAATGCGGATCTCTTAGCTTCTGCCATTGAACAATATCGGCAACAAGGCGGCCATGGTACCATCAACTGTAACACCAACGCCTCAAAGCCCAACGCCATCCCCAAATTGGCCAAGGCAGGCCTAAGCAGTATGCGGGTCAGCATGAATAGTGCTCAAGAAAAATTATATACTAGATATTATCGATGTCAAAGCTACGCTTTTCACGATGTACGAGAGTCAATACGGTTAGCAAGAAGCGAAAATATTTTTGTGTCAATAAATTTACTATTTTTTCCAGGTTTAACAGATACTGAAGAAGAATTAGAAGCTTTGGCCAATTTAGTAGGCAAAAATGGCGTCAGCATGATCCAATGGAGAAATTTAAACGTTGATCCAGTTTGGTATTATCATATTATGACAGATTTATCTTTGGATGAACATCAAACTAATTTTTCAAAATATAATGATTCTATGAAATTATCAGATTCTATTGTGAGTACATCAGGAATGGGACTATCTACATTTATGCAACGTTTAAAAAAACTTTGTCCTTGGCTTATCTATGGCTACTTCAATCCTTATCTTGGTGATCATCCAAAACTTACAGCACCAAAAGTTGATACTTGGTCTATGCCCGATTGGAATAAAATTCTAACGGATGATATAAAATAACTGTTTAACTTTCATATATTTCATATATTGTTATATATAAATATTAATATATTTCATCTATTGCAATTTACCTAAATATATAAAGAGCAAAACATAGTTTAAATAATTTTTGCCTTGTAGGGTTGTTTTATTTTTATTTTCTATGTTGACATACAAAACGTCTAGATTGTTAAATTATCTTAGAGAATTTCAATTCTTCTATTATCATTGCCCCATTTTGATCCTATTTTTATCTTATCCCCCTCATTTTAAGCTATTTTGACCCTGCTTTGCCCTATTTTAACATATTTTGAACTTTAGCCCTAACTTCTCACTGCTTTAAGCCGTAAGCTTCTTTCAAAGCAACCTCTAGCCAAAGATTCATCTATTTCGAGCGATAGCCCCAAAGCCTCAAAACTCCAAAAATTTGGGCAGATTTGGTTTTAGCCCTAAATTTGGTCTTAAATTTTGGTCGTAAACTTGGCGTTAAGTTTGGCCTAATTTGGTCTTAAGCTTGGCGTTAAAAAATCTTGGCTAGCAACCACAATTTACGACTCAAACCCGTGAAGAAACTTGTGCGAAATTAACCTTGGCATGAGCTTGAGCCTGCTCTTCTCAAAAACTTTCAAGCTAAAAAGGTAAACAAAACAATCCCAAAGTACGTGGCCCAAGATAGATTGCCAATGATACACAAGAGAATGCCTAAATCCCTCAGATTTCGAAATTTGCTTGACAGCAAAAGAGATTTGAATAAGATTGGCTTTGAAATTCACTTTCATTTTTTAAAAATCTGGGAGAGATCATGGCTAAGATCTTGATGGTTTTTGGTTCAACCACTGGAAATACTGAAAGCATCGCACATTTGATCGAGAAAAAACTTACCAATAAAGGGCATGAGGTCAACGTCTTAAACGCTGCTGATGCTAAACCTGAGAATTTGGCTCAAGGCTATGACGCTGTTTTGATGGGCTGCTCAGCCTGGGGTGAAGAAGAAGTCGAAATGCAGGATGATTTCGCCACCTTCTTTGAAGGCATCGACTCCATGGACCTGAAAGGCAAGAAGGTTGCCGCCTTTGCCTCTGGCGATCGTGAATACCCCCATTTCTGCGGTGCAGTTGATGTGATCGTAGCCAAAGCCGAAGAGCTTGGCGCAACCATCATCGCTGACGGTCTCAAACTTGAAGGCGATGGCACATCAGATGATGCTGATATTGAAACCTTCGCTAACGATGTCATGAAAGCTCTCTAAGATAGAGGATCTAGTCATATCTAAATTAGCTAACTGAATTTTTACCATCTCTAAAATAGACGCAAATTTCCAATGCATCCATAGATGCCACGGGTAACCGTGCTACGCCACCATGCGCACAGCCCTAGGTCATTGTGACCTAGGGCTGTGTTGTTTTTTTAGTCAAATTTTGACGGCCAAAAAAGGGCAAAAAATCGCAAATCAGATCAAGAAACGAAAAATTTTGTCAATTTTCTGACAAAAAGCTTTTTAGCAATTGTCTAGCGCTTTTGAAATAACATTTAAACCTACACATTAAGCCTTTGGCACTGTTCTTGCTTTAAGGGCTGTAAGGTATGTTTAAGTGTTTATGAGGAGGTCGTATGTCAGATTCAACTTGGTTAATCCGTCCACCTAGTGAACAAGCCGATCAGACAGCGCAAAAGACAAGACTAGCTAAATCACAATCCAAAGCCGATAAATTCGCAGCGCTCATGGCTGCGCAAAATGCAAATACAACCAATACAACCCAATCATCCCCTGGCCGCAATTTCGTGCTAGCCGGAAGATCCCCAAGCGATCTTTTACGGATGCAAAATTTCAATAAAGCTCAAAACGATATCGAACAAACTAGAGCCATCTCAGGTCTACTCTCCTTCAATGACCGAGGCTCAACGCTTGATCTTGCCCGCAGCATGGGTCAGGCCAGACACATTCGGGCCATCAATGGCAGAGGCGGTATGTTTAATGCCAATTTAGGTGGCAATAATTTGGGTGACTTCGTTCATGCCTGCCCCACACGCAAAAAAGCATCTGGTGGCAAAAAGAAGCAAAAAGGACAGTCCCTAGCTGGCAGTGGCGGCATCGGCGTGTTATCAGCCCAATTTGAATCTGGTAAAGACGGTATTGCAGCCGTAGGCTACGATGGTACAGGTGGTACAAGCTACGGTAAGTTCCAAATAGCCTCCAAAGTCGGCACCATGACTGACTTTTTAAAATTCTTGGACAACAACGCCCCAGATTTAGCCAAGCGTCTACGCAGTGCAGGTCCTGCCAATACCGGCAGTCGCCACGGCGCCATGCCTGATATGTGGCGCACAATCGCTAGCGAAGATCCAGAACGTTTTGAAGAACTGCAAGAAACTTTCGCTGCCGAAAGCCATTATAAGCCTGCCTTAAACTCTATTGTCCAAAAAACTGGCTTGAAAGAGGAAACGCTTTCAGATGCCATGCGCGAAGTCATTTGGAGCACAGCCATTCAGCATGGGCCTGCCGGTGCCTCGAAAATCTTTGTTCGCGCCGACGGTATGAGTGGTAGCAGCGATGATCCTGGCTATGAGCGCAAGATGATCAACAATGTTTATCAAATTCGCGCCACCCAGTTTGGCTCATCCACAGAAGCTGTGCGTGCTGCAGTGCAAAACCGTTTCAAGAAGGAAAAATTATTGGCCTTGGATATGCTAGGCAAAGAAAGCCAAGGCTCCATGGCCTAAATTAGCCAAGGAGTTAGCTGTGCCGCTTGATTGTCTAGTCATCAATCTAACGCGTTTTGGTGATCTCCTACAAAGTCAGCCCCTCTTCCATGATCTAAAAAATCATGGGTTAAAGACGGGGCTGCTTTGTTTAGAAAATTTCGCCTCGACCCTGCCCCTGCTCACAAATATAGACCAAACCTTTACGCTCAAAGGGGCACGCATCTTAAGCGATCTTGAACAAAACTGGCCCCACGCTGCTGCCTCTTTATTGCAGCTAGCCCAGGAAATTAGAGCGACCAATCCGCGCTACATCATCAATTTGACCGCGACCATCGCCGCAAGACTTTTAACTAAGCTTATAGCTGACCAAAAGGCGCAAATAATAGGCTTTGGTCTTGATAGCGATGGTTTTGGTTTAAATACCGGTGCTTGGGCCACATTTCTTGCTGCAACCACATCTTGTAGACAAAATTCTGTCTTCAACATCGTTGATATGTTTCGAGGCATCGGTCGCCACAGCATCAAAAACACGCCCTATGAAGAGCTAGGTGGCCTAAATAAACCTACCAGCACAAGCTTAAACGATTTTGAAAAATTTCTAAGCACAAGCCTAGATAGATTAAAACTTTCAAATCCGCCCAAAGGCTTTATTGCCATGCAGCTTGGAGCTAGCGAAGAGCGGAGGATGTGGCCCATAGAGTATTTTGCCTCTCTTGGGGATGAAATCTGGGCTAAAACTGGCTTTATGGCAATTTTAACTGGGGCCAAAGGTGAAAAAAAATTGGCTCAAGCCTATGCAGCTTGTGCCAAAGAACCTTTCATTGATGGAATTGGTGCTACCAATTTATCTGTCTTAGCAGCTCTTTTAAGTCGGGTAAAACTTTTGGTTTCCAATGATACCGGAACCATGCACTTAGCGGCAGGGCTTGGTACACCAAGTTTAGGCTTCTTTTTAGCCACAGCCCAACCTTGGGATACAGGACCTTATCTAACCAACTGCCTCTGTTTGGAACCAGATCTTCCCTGCCATCCCTGTCAATTTAAAACGACCTGTCCCTATGATTTTAAATGCCGCCAAACTATTGAACCCAAACCGGTAGCAGAACTAATCACAAACTATCTGGAAAAAGGCCTGTGGCAAGCACTTCAAGATGATCCGCCCATAAGGATTTGGCAAACAACTTTGGATGAAAACAATCTGGCGCTGATTTTTGCTCTATCCAAGCACAATAATGCCGATCGTACTCTCTTCATTCTCCATCAGCGCAATTTTTGGCGGCAAGTTCTTGACGCCCTAGAAAAAATTACCCCAGGTAAAATCACGACTTTGCCACCTTGCCAGGAAAGTTTCTGTCAAAAAATCACCCCGGTTATGGACCAGGTGAACAAGATCCTGCCAATTTTACTGGAACAAGGAAATCTCCTGCTCCAAAATAAACCCACGGGCAAACTTTTTCTGCGCAACTGTGATCGCATCCAAACACTTCTCTCAACCAACCAGCATCTCTTAAGCCTAGGCCATTTTTGGCGGGAACTGCGCACAGATCTAAGTCAAAATTTGCCCGCACTTTTGCTGGCTATCGAAATTTTTAGTCGCAATTTTCGCCAACTTAGGCATGCTTTAGAATTTGGCACGGAATGTGCATAAATTAGAAGTATTAAACTTTAACAGCAAAAATTTCCTTGTGGGTAAGGAGGGAAATTATGATAATCATTGATGGGCAACAAGATACGAGAAACATTGGCAATTTTGCTAACCTGGAAGAGATTTTGACCGACGTTATGCAGGATCAGTCCCTGGAAAACCGTATCATCACCGATGTTTATGTTAACAACGAAATATTCTCCGAAATATATCCCCATCAGGCCGAAGATTTAAGCAGTGAAAGCATTGAGCGCTTGGAAATTAAATCCGTGCCTACTAGCCAAATGGCCTTAGACATTGCCGGCGAAATGGCCAAGGTCACCAAGATGATGGAAAGCGGCGGCAAGAACGTGGCTAGACTGTTTAGAGAAGGCAAAGACAGCGATGCCTTAGAATTGTTGCAGGATCTCTTGGATGTTGTGCGTGACTTCTTAGCCATGGTTGGCGATTTAACAGAGCGCTATCTTGGCGGCAAAAATGAGTCCTTCAAGGCTAAAACCAACGAACTCTCAGAACTGCTCTCTGAAATGAGCGAAATTTTAGAAAACGAAGACTGGATCTTATTATCCGACCTTTTGGAATACGAATTTGCACCTCAGTGCGAGGATTGGCAGACATTGACCGAGCAGATGCACAAAGACTTGGTCGCCCGTTTTGCCCAATAATTTAAATTGCGCGTGAAGGTGGTTGATCATGCTAAATCAAGGTCTTGTGATGCTAAATCAAGCACTGGAAATTGCTAAGCTCGAACAAAAAGCCATGGAAAACGAAGACTATGAGGATGCGATCAGCCTATCTGTTGAACGTGGTCGGATAACCAAGGAGGCTTGGGATTTCTTTGAAAACGATATTCGCGACGAATATCGGGAGAGATTGCTGGAACTAAATGCCATTCACTCCCACCTCAAATCCTTAGCCCTTGATGCTCATGCTAAAGTTCAGGCCAGCCTAGCCCAATCCAAACGCGAAAGAGTACGTATGCGCGGCTATCAATCGGCTATAAGCCATGCCCTGCATTAAAAAAATGCTTGCCTAAAACCCCCGCTTTGCTTAGCGGGGGTTTTGTTGTTTTTAAGTATTTCTGTGCATAGCTTTTCGCACGCTTTTAACTTTAGCCTTGATATCATCTGCGCCAACAAATTCAGAGACTAAAGCACAGCATTTGGCTCCACAGGCGGAAACTTGGGCAATATTGTGTTCTTTGATGCCACCAATTGCCACAAACGGTAGATTTAAATTCTCGACCACCCACTTAAGATAGCTTAAGCCCACTGGCGCAACCACATCTTCTTTGGTTTGGGTCGCAAAAATAGGCCCAACACCAATGTAGTCGGCACCGTCTGCCCAAGCTTCTTTTGCTTGTTTAGGCTCATGGGTGGAAACGCCAATGATCATCTCTTGGCCAACCAATTTACGCACCTCTGAAACAGGCAGGTCATCTTGACCAATATGCACGCCATCAGCTTGACTTAAAATGGCTAGATCCACCCAATCATCGACAATAAAGCAGGCTTTGGCATCGTTAGTCATAGCCCGCACAAGCCGACACTCTTCAAGCATTTGACGCTGATGCATATGCTTTTCGCGATACTGAATGATGCGAATCCCAGCATCTAAAAGAGCCCCCACGACTTCTTTAAGTGGACGTCCTTTGGATAGGCGGGCATCGGTTAGGGCGTAGAGATCCGTTTGGCCAGGTAGTATTCTGCTCATATCTCCTCACAAAAGTTGGAAAATTTTAAGCCTAACTAAAAAAGAGCCGCCCAGATGCGTTTTAGGCAACTATAGATTAGACGGTGTGGAGCAAACGATGTGGTTAACAAAACTTGCGGCACGCTAAACCCACTAGCATCAAAAGCATTAGGACTTTCCAAGGGATAAATGGGTTCACATAGAGCCTCGCGCCTAAGCTGGGCCTGGCCCAAAGGAAAATCTTTGAATTCAACGTGCAAAATCTGACAGAGCACATAGTCAAGAAGCAAGGCATTGGATGAGGCTCCAAGCAAGTTTAAGGCATAGGGTTGGCCATTGGCTGGGCCTGTAATATGCATGGCAATACGTCCATCAATTATACTTGCGACTTGTGGCAAGATGCTAAACAAAGCTGCCAAAACATCGGCAAAAAAATCCGGATTAGAACCATAAATGGTATGGGCTACAGCCTTATGGAAGCCTACAACAACGCCAAAACAGTTTTTAACAGCCAACGTTAGACGCATCTGACTATGTGCCTTGACTCTGGGCAAAGAAAAGATCTGATCTACTTCTAAGGCTAAACGCGCTATGGGTAGACGAGGGTGTCCTTCCATGGGCAACTTCTGCCAAACAACTTTCTCAAAAGAGCTAACTTTAAGACCCAATGGCGCAAGCGCATCAACTAAACCGATGCTAGCAGCGACACTAGAACAGGTTCCAAAGCCAGGCGAATCAGCCACAATTACGTCTGCACCCAAATCCAAAAGCTTCTGGCAAACCACTGCCACAAAATGGGGATCAGTGCAGGCAAGCGGATTTGCTTTTAAAAGATTGGGCTTAACCAAAATCTTCTCACCTAACTTGACCTTCAAAGAAGCCGCAGAGATTAGATCTTCAACAGCAGACTCTAAAAGATGGGGAGAGTTTGCATCTATTTTGATCAAGGCCACAGGAATTGCTTTTTGAGCAGCATAATTTTCAGACATGGTTTAAATCTCAAAAGTATCTTAGGCTTTTAAAAATAAAACTATCTATCGAGATTACTTAATTAACGATACAGCCTAAACATTAATAATAAAAGCTAAAAATTAAAAAACTACATAGCTATTCTGAACAAAAAAATATTAGGTATACCTAGGTTTAAATAGCGAATATTTACTGTAAAAAAAATTAATAGACAATACCAATCGATGTAAAAAAGGAATAAAATATAATATATATTTGGCTATAAAAAATATCTACAAGATAAGTAAGTAGATTTTGAAAAATAAATATAGTAAAATTTCAGCAATTAAAATCTGATCTAACTATATATTTAAATGCAATAAATCTAGTTAAATAACTTATTTTAGGAAATTCAATAGATTAGAAAAAATATGACTATTTTAAATTGCCATATATCCAAATTTAGCGTTTAAGAGTAAGCAACTTCGATTATTTTAAGATTGATCTTGCCCTTAAGGCTCTTTTTTTGTAAATATGTGTCTAATTCTAGAAGACCTTTTCAGTCCGAAAAAGCCCCAATCATTCAACAGCCAGGATTTCATCCTATGCCAAGGAAACTTGCGCCTTTTTTTGTGCTCCTAGCCTTTTACCTGTTTCTAGTTTTAAGCTTAAACTATGCTCATGCCAAGCCCAATGAAAATGTAGGCCCAAGCGTGCAAGAAGAAAGCCAAGACCAAAAACAAGATTCAAAGAAAAAAAGCTCCGAGAAAACGCCAGCCAAAAGCAATGAATCTAAGTCCACCCAAGCTGATAAAAACAAAAAAGATGGGCCTGAAGATTCAGGCCAGCCTCTGCCCGCACCGCTTATAAGCAAAGAAGAACATGAACAAATCAAAGAGCAAAAACAAGAAGCAGCTTCTATTCCTGAACTGATCGAAAAAACCTCGCTCACAATTCAAAATATCCACGCCGATCTAGTCACTAAGCACCGTCTAGCTGCTCCTTGGCGTGAACGCTGGAATGAATCCCGAGCTGAGGTCAAAAACTTACAGATCAGGGTCCAAGAATTGACCGATCAATTTGTTAGCAAACGCGACCTTTTAAACTCGCTAGCCACCCATGAACGACATCTAAGCCAACTATTGCCTAGTATAAATACCTACAAAGACTGGGCTAGCCCCATGGAGGCTGTCAATAGTCGCCTAAGTTTGATTGTCAAAGAAATTGATCGCGAGTTTGCTAGTCTTTATGCCATCAAAGCTGAATGTGAAAAACTGCTCGCAACCATCATTGAACGTTCATCTCTTTCGGTTAAAGTAGAAAATGAAAGCGAAGATTTAAAAAAATATCAAGAGGACTTAAAACAAACTGAAAGTTACATCAAAAAATCTTTAGAGAGGCAAAATGCCGATTTAGCGCCCATCAATAACTTGAAACAACAAATCTTCAAAATTCAAGAAAGTATCGATAATAGCCTGCCTGAACTATGGAAAAACTACTATTTGCGTCCACCGCTCACCTGGCTTGATCCAACTATCTGGTCCAATCTATCCCTGCAATTTGACATTCTCCGCAAAAGCCTCGATCTCCGCCAAAGCTTAGAATTTCCCACTGACAAGGGCGAATGGCGCAGAGCTATTATAAGAGCTGTCATCGGACTTTTCCTTTGCGGAATCATTTTATTTATCCTAAGCAGGCAATCGTTTGTGCCCATCGACACCAATCCCACGGTCAAACATTGCTTTACAACTAGTCTTCCAGTCATTGGCCTAGGCGTTTCGCTGCTCTTAAGCTCCTTTTCACCTGGGGGCAATTTTCACTTCTTTTTGTCATTGGGCAATATTATTTTAATTTTAGGTCAAATACTCTTGGCCTGGGATTTACGACTTCTATCGAGCGAGCAAATTCCTAGACAAAGAAGCCCTCTGTTACGTCTCTACCCCTTAACCTGCATTGCCTATCTCCTACTTTATTTGCCACTATTGCAGCCTGTTTTGTTGGTTTTGTGGCTATTTTTCGTCATTGCCACTTTGATTTGGCGTCATTTCTGGCCTGATCTTGATATTGGTAACTTGAAGCTTGAAAAAAATATTCGCACTGCTGATGGCTTGATACTCTGGATCTGCTTGATCTTAACGTTAATTGGCCTGCATATGTACAGTATGATCCTGTACTTGGTCTGCGTATCAATATCTCTCTCTTTAGAGCTCTGCCAAGGCGGCATTAACCGCATTAACTACTTAAACGAAAATCAACCTTCCGAAGGTATTAGCGCCATCCTCTCAGGCGTTTTGATCTCATTGGCTGCGCCCATCATCATGCTTATTGCCGTGGTCAGTGTGCTACTCTGGATTGCCACCTTACCTGGTGGGATGATTTTAGCCAAAGAATATCTCTTCAAAAATGTCAGTGTCGGTTCTGCTGAATTTAACCTTCTGCACATTTTAATCATCATCAGTGCCTTTTTCTTAACCAAAGCCATCGTCTCAACCGGCCTGCGCTACATTGAACGCGTTGCTGCAAGCTCAGCTGCCAAAGTCGATTCCACCCTAGTAACGCCTGCCCAAACCGCTTTTACCTATATTGTTTGGATAATTTTTGTCTTCTTTGTCTTACACATCTTAGACATTGATTTAAAAAACGCCGCCATGGTTGCCACCGGTCTTTCGGTTGGTATTGGTATGGGTCTACAAAACATTGTCCAAAACTTCTTCTCCGGTCTTTTGCTCATTTTTGGCCGTATGCTCCAGGTTGGTGATGTGATCGAGGTCCGTGGTGTTCAAGGTCAGGTTGCCAAAATTAGCGTGCGCGATACTTTAGTCAGAACGTTCGACAATGCCTATATCTATGTGCCCAACTCCGAATTTATCTCAGGCCACCTAGTTAACTGGTCACGCAACGATGCCACAGTCAGGGCTTCAGTTAATGTGGGCGTGGCCTATGGTTCAGATACAGCACTTGTGGTTAAAACTTTACGCAATATCGTCAATAAACATAGCGACATTCTCCGCTATCCAGAACCATCGGTTGTCTTCCAAAACTTTGGGGACAACACCTTAGATTTTTCAGTCTTCTTTTGGGTCAACCAATTTAGCGATAGACAGAGGACATCTAATGAAGTTAGGCTGCAAATTGAAAAGGAATTTAGAGAGAAAAATATTGAAATAGCCTTCCCGCAACTCGATGTGCATATAAAAAAAGACGCCGAGAAAAAGACGCCACTTAAACGGCAGAGAAAGGTTTCTAGCAGACAATTTACCTTAAAAAGACAGTCACAGAAAACTAAGTCCAAGATTTCTTTGACCAAAACGGACCTAGCTTAAAAACAATTTGACATAAAAAA
>JAFSZE010000157.1 GCA_017455745.1 Desulfovibrionaceae bacterium
TTATTGCAGCCTAAACCAGGTATACTAAATTTTTGTTTTGGAGAAACTGAATTTAGATAAACAGGTTTATGAAAAAATTGTAATTGATCTCTATTATATTCAATATTAATACTATTGTCAACTAAAGGTATTGCCATATGTACGGGAAAATTGAAATCAAAGGGGGGGCCTGACCCAACTCACCAGTTTTTGCCCCAATTCAGCCAAAAACTGGTGAGCAGGAATGGGGCCTAAGGCCATTTAAGCTAGACGTAGAGGGCCTTTCGTCATTTTTTCGGATCGACTATTTAATTGATTCGTATTATACACTATATTATATTCCATATCATATTCCACTCAGTCAAACCGTATCTTTATAACTAAAAATTTTATCCTACTTAGGGGCAGCATCCTTCAGCTTTAATTTTAAATTTAAACACATTTTAATTTTAAGTATGTTCTAGCTTTGTTTAAAATTAAAATAAATTCTGGATGCTGTAAAATATTATGACTAATACCGTTGATTCTGTTGCTAAAATTCGTCTAGGCGTTGATAGCCAATTTGATGCATGGCTCTACAGTATGCTTATGGATAACAATCTTGACTACAACCTTAACCCTCATCTTGTAGCTAGCCATGAGCAGCTTGCATTCATCGTACATCTTGAAGAAAATCAGATTTATTTACCTTGCTCAGATAAAACATTTTTCCTCTTAGATAATAAATCAAACCCAGATTTACGCAGGCAATACAATCGTGCCTGGCGCATCGTGGTCCGCTTGATTCGCCAAAGCATCGATGATGCCACACTGCGCCGAAGACTCTTAAAATTCTGCAGCTACAGATATCGACAGTACACTTCGCACCAAACGCTTTTGCCTTCACGGCTAGTTAAGCGGATGACCGATCTGTTTTTAAAGCACGCCTTTAACCCCCATGAAGATCCTTGGGGCACAAGAAAACACTTGGCCGTGCAAAAACATGTCGATCTCATAAATAGCCCCGAGATAAAAGAAGCCTTAGATCACATTGACCCAGCGATTTTAAGCCAAAGCATGGCTGATATTAGACAAAAACTCAATCAGCTGGAAATGATCCGCCTTTTCTGCTGTACACTTATGGCCAGAGTTTGGGAAGACAATCCACCAAGCCACTCTGAAGTAACTAAAGTCTTGGGGGAAGCGGAAAGCATGGCCCAAGAAATGCTGACTGCGTTGGATAAAGGCGGACAAAAACAACTAACAATTCTCTATCTGTGCGATGCCGATGGCAGTCCATTCTTCGATTTGATGGCGATTAAAGCTCTCATGCGCATGGGTCATAGAGTCATCTATGCGGTTAAAGATGGCTTTTTCTTCTATGCACCAACCATCAATGATTTGACCAACGATCCCATTTTGGAAGATTTAGCCAAATCTGGCAAAATCATCCCTGAAAAAAATCTCAGCAAAAACGAATTGCTCAAAGAACTGCATGCCCATAAACTTTTGATCATCAACGATGGCACCAGAGAGCGCTTAAACCTCTACCGAGTTTCAACCACATTTGCCAGAGCCTGGAAAGAAGCGGACCTAATCCTAGCACGCGGCTGGCGGGCTAGCGACATTTTGCTTGGGACATCGCATGAATTTACCCGCGATATCATCTGCTTCTGGCATGATACCCAAGGTTTCCACCTTACTCGCCGCCCCCATGCCAAGCAAGCTAAAAAATTCAGTGAAGAAGACTTGCGGGCTCATGCCGACAAAATTATTAAGACCATGCGTGATGCTCACAAAGAACAGCGAACTGTAATTTTCTATAGCTGCATCATCGGCAGTATACCTGGTCAAACCAAAATGGCCATAACCTTAGCCAACACCTTGGTAAATGATTTGCGCCAACGGCTCGATAGTGTTTTGGTGATCAATCCAGCTGAACATTTCATTGAGGGCATGGATGGCGACGATTTGATGTATATTTGGGAGCGGGTCCAGCGCAGCGGCCAAATCGATATTTGGCGTTTCCAGACAACCCAAGATATTGAGCTAAGCTTTAGCCTCTTGGGCAAGAAAATTCCACCTATCTGGTCAGGCAAAGATGCCACCTACTCCACCGGTTGCACCAAGGAGATGCAAATAGCTTTAGATGTGCAAAAGAAAAATCGCGAGATGCAGATCATAGGCCCCGATCCCAAATTATTTGTTAGACGGGGAGAGTATGGCGTTGGACAATACTTTGATGCAGAAATAAGTGCCAAAAAATATAAACGCTAAAATTTTTAAACTAAACAGCAGATCTTTTTGCAAAAATATTTTCTTGGCATAGCATCTTAAACCAAAAACATCTATTATATCATTTAAAACCTTCTTTCTTACTTGATCCAAGGCTTATAAAAATAACTTAAATCTATCCTGTTTGCAGCTACATAGATTATGTTTCAAGCTTAATATTGGAAGAAATCAATCATTTCTGCATTATTACGCCTCCATTATAATCTTGAAACAAATCAGTCATCCATACACGTGATAAACTGACATATATAAGTCTTGTTCCAAAAATCTTACAGAAATGTAATATCAGCCAAGGTCAAAATTTTCTAACTTCCCTTTTTAATTTTTAGCCGGAGCAATCCCATGAGAGCATATGAAGCCGTTATTGGTCTTGAAGTGCATGTTCAATTAGCCACAGACTCCAAATTATTCTGTTCCTGTCACAATAAGTTTGGCCAACAACCCAATACCAACGTCTGTGAAATCTGCTTAGGCCTACCAGGCGCCCTGCCCATGCCAAACCAGCAGGCTATTCACTATGCTACGCTAGTCGGACTCGCTACCAATTGCCATATCAATCAAAGTTCCGTTTTTGCCAGAAAAAATTATTTCTATCCTGACCTGCCAAGCGGCTATCAAATATCGCAATTTGATCTGCCCTTATGCGAACATGGCTTTTTAATGATCAATGTGCAGGGGCAAGAAAAGAAAATTGGCATCACCCGTATCCATATGGAAAATGATGCTGGCAAAAATATTCACTCAACAACAGAAAATGTCAGCTATGTTGATCTAAATCGTGCTGGCACACCCTTGGTTGAAATTGTCTCCGAGCCTGATATGCGTTCAGCCGAAGAGGCTGTGGCCTATTTAAAAATGCTCTACGGTATCGTAACCTATTTAGGCGTATGTGATGGCAATATGGAGGAAGGGAGCTTTCGCTGTGATGCTAATGTTTCCATACGTCCCAAAGGTTCTTTGACTCTAGGCACACGGACAGAATTAAAAAATGTCAATTCATTTCGCAATGTGCAACGGGCCATTGAAGTAGAAATTGCTAGACAACAAGATCTTTTGGATGATGGCGATGAGGTAATCCAAGAGACACGACTCTATGATGCCAATAAAAACATCACCGCCTCCATGCGTAGTAAAGAAGAGGCTCATGATTACCGCTACTTCCCAGACCCAGATCTTCTGCCAATCGAAATTTCAAATGAAACTCTCGAAAAATGGCGCCAAGAAATTCCTGAACTGCCAAGACCTAGAATGCAACGCTTCATGGAATTGACAGGATTACCAGAAGCTGAGGCTGAAATTTTGGTCCAAAACCGGGAGCTTGCGGACTTCTTTGAGACTGCAGCCAAGTTAGCTAATCCCAAAAAAGTTGCCAACTACATTTTAGGTCCCATGTCGAGAATTGCCAACAACAATCATCTCGATCTAAAACCATCCAATTGGACCATGAGTCCAGAATCTTTGGCTCAACTTATCAAAATTGTCGACAAAGGTACCATCAGCGCCAAAATCGCCAATGATATTTTTGAAGATCTCTTAACATCTGGTGAGACACCAGAAGCGTACATCGAAAGTCATAAACTGGCTCAAATTTCTGATTCATCGGAGATTGAAAAGATAGTCGATGAAATTATTGCCAAAAATCCCAAAGAAGCTGCTGATCTTAAAGGTGGTAAAACAAAGTTGGTGGGATTTTTTGTTGGTCAAGTTATGCGCCAAACCAAGGGTAAAGCTAACCCGGCTGTGGTTAATGATCTTTTAAAACAAAAGTTAGGATTTTAAATATAAAATTATTTCTAGTATTTACTGCACATTAGATTTTATGCAGACATTCTTTTAGATCTTCAAGATGGCCCAAACTCCAAAAAAATATTTTTGAAACTTTGGGCCATTTCAAATATTGTAGTGTGATTATTTTTTAATCAAATGTATATAAGAAATAATATTTTAAAAATATTTTAACAACTGTTTAACAATGTTTTAATGATACTTTAACCACGCTTTAATGATGTTTTAACTATCCTATATTTTGATACATAGCCTTATCCGATATTTTTATTATTAAATAAATACTATGCATTAATATTAATATTCTAGAGCAAAAAAAATTTTTACACTTCTTCATATAGTCAATTTCATATCTTGTTAGATAATTTTAATAATTATGTGTAATACATGATTTGATTCAATCTGATCTAATTTGATCTGATTTGATCTTAGATTAGTTTTTTAGCAAACAAATATAATTTATCTTTGATAATAAAAATATGTCAAAACAAATCTTCCGCTTGGGCAATACCTGGCTTATCCTTTATCTTACCTTTCTTGGAGCTTTTGCTCCTCTCTCCACAGATATGTATTTGCCATCATTACCGCACATGGCAGAATCATTAAATACATCTTATAGCTATGTCAGTTTAAGCATCAGCGGATTTTTGTTATTGTTTGCCCTATCTATGCTCTTTTGGGGGCCGTTCAGTGACAAGTATGGACGAAAAATCACGCTTATTTTAGGCAGCTCCCTCTATATAATTGCGAGTATAGCCATTGCGCTTGCCCCAAACATCATTTTCTTATTAATCTTTCGTGGCCTGCAAGCAATTGGCAGCGGAGCAATGGCTGGTATGTCACTGGCCGTAGCCAAAGATCTCATGCGCGGAACACTCCTAGAACGAGTTGTTTCCATTATGCAGACACTAATGATCGTGACGCCTATGGTTGCTCCGGTCATCGGCGGCGGTATTTTGATCATTACGTCTTGGCGTGGTGTATTTTGGTGCTTGTCCTTATTTGGTCTTTTGGCCTTATTTGGAGCCATAAACTTACGCGAAACCTGTCAAAGAAAAAGTGATCGCTCGCTCTGGCAAACGCTCGGTCGAATTTTTGTTGTTTTGCAAAACAAAACATTCCTCCCCTATCTTTTGCTCTTTTCAGCTCTAAGTATGCCATTCATGGCCTATTTGGGGGTTTCCTCCACCGTCTACCAAGATATGTTTGGACTCTCTCCGCAAAGTTTCAGCTGCTTCTTTGCCGTGAATGCAGCAATCAGTATGTTAGCGCCTCTAGCCCACCTTAAAATCTTTAGATTCTACCAACGCAATTTAGTTATCGCGACTCATTTGATTGTGATGGCGATTGGCGGCATATGTGTTTTATTGAACCAAACCATTCTGGGCTTCTGCCTCTTCTATGCTCTTATTACCTTCTCTGGTACGGCCATAAGACCTCCTTCAACAATACTCATGCTTGAAAGCATCGAAGGTGATACCGGAGCTGTCACGTCCTTGATCAACTGTGGTGGCTTGCTTTGCGGTAGTTTATCCATGGTTTTAGCTGTCCTGCCTGTTTGGGGCAATCCCATCGATGCTGCCGCAACCATAAGCCTTAGCATAAGCTGTTGGGGCCTATTGACCTGGATCATGCTCTGCCGCCGGTAATTACTTTTTTTCAAGTCCGTAATATTTGGTAGATGCCAAGGAAATGATTTTTAACATTTTTTAGGATAAATCATAATCTTGGCAGATTCTTTGTCAAACCTTTTAAAAATTGGCCAAGATCATCCACGCGTTTACGTTTTGCTCTAATTTAAAGCACTTAGCCCAAAACACTTGCCTGTAAAGGGAATAGATTATGTTTCTAACCTAATGTTTAACAAATCACTCTGTCAGCAAGCGGCAAGACAAAATGCCAAGATAGCTTTGTTCTAAAAATTTTGTTTAAATATAATGCAGACTCTATAGTTTAATTGAAAATATAATTCTAATATATATTGCATCATTATTTTATCACTCATATATTATACATTTATACTTATCAATATAACATGAAGCAAAATAAAGGACGCTATCATGCTCACTAAAATTGCAAACATCGGCACGGTCAAAGAACTTCGTTATGAAAATAAATCTTTAATTTTAGTCGTTAACCTAAAAGGTATCACTGAAGATATTTCGCTTACATGTAAAAATATTAAACCAGCAAGTGATAATTCATATGTTGAACTTTCTGGCTTTAGCAGTAATATCGAAGGAATCGATGCTGCTCTAAAAATGTTACCACCTATTAACTTGCCAATTCAAGAAGGCGATGCTAGACTTAATGTTGGCGCTGTAAGAAAAATCTTGGGATTATAATTTGTAAATAAAGAAAAAATTCCATATGTTAATCAATTAATACACGATTTTAATTAAAACAAAACTTATAATCTACACAGATATTAAATTACCAATTACTAACTACAAACCATCAATATTGATTACTAATCATTAAAAAAATATAAATTATAAGTAAGAGGTTTGACGATGGTTTTTTTTGATGGACCTTTAAACCTAGCCTTAAAAAAAATACTCAATGGTACTAATAATAGCATATTTGCAGATATTGGAACTATAAACGAACTCCGTATTGAAGATAAAACTTTAAATTTATCTATAAATATTAAAGGTATTACTGAAGAAATATCTATTATATCTAAAAGCATTAAACCAGCCAGCGATAATTCGTATGTCGAACTTTCTGACTTCAGCTGCAATATTGAAGGAATAGAAGCAGCCTTAAATATGCTGCAAAGCATTAAAGTGCCAATTCCTGAAGGTGCTGCTAGATTAGGTGTAGGAGCTGCAAAATTATTCTTATAATTTATAAATCCCTTAACTGTTCATTGTCAGATAATGCTTCAAAATGAAAAACGCCCCACAAAGGGGCGTTTTTATCAGGAAAAAAGTAATTTTCAATTTTATATATTAGAAAACTCTCAATATTTTAGATAAAAAATGATATTACCTAAAATTACATCGCAGTAAAAATTTTTTATGTTAAAAAACTTTTAATAATGAATCTTTTTTAATAAACAATCATTTTTTCGATTTAAAACATTTGTCAGAGACAGCTAATTTTAGAAAACAAGAATCATATATCAATCATCATATATTTTACATCTGCACAGCATAAAGCTAGTACAAAAATATCATTCACAAAAAGTTACCGATATATAGTATTTGTTTATACCAAACTGTTTAATCAAACAAAATTTTACTCTTTTCAATTAAGAATTTTTAAGTCCAAGCCACTCTACAAGTCAAAAATCGATTTATACGTAATTATTAATGCAAGAAATTTATTTGGGACCACGACTATCACGCACATCAATAATTCTGACGCCAAATTCAGAAACATCATCTGGCGGTGAATAGAACAAGACCATAAATGGTACTTCACCACCATGTTTGACATTGACATTATTGGTCAAAATCTCAATTTTATTATTTAAAAAGGCTTCCATTTCTTTTTCGCTCAAAACCTGCAATTGAAATAGCGAAAGCTGGGTTCCACAACGCTGCTTTTTGGTGGCAATAACCCTTTGATCTTTGCCATAGATAGCTGCCTCAACTGCAATAAACTCCTTGGGATCAGGAAATTCGTTGACTACTTTACCCTCGATGACAAAGACTTTACCAATCTTTTCATTCTCAACAATATATTGGCGCACCTGGCGCATGGTAAGCAATCTAACTTTATCTGCCAACTGTGCATCACTCAATTGAGTGGTTTCAGGGCTTTTAAATACAAACTCCCAGGCTAAGGCACCGGCTACACAGAACAAAAAAACAAGAACCCCAAGGATTATGGGGAGCTTTTTAATTTTTTTCTTTAACCGTTTGTCGGAACTACCTAAATTGTCAAGCTTCAAATCCCCTGAGTTTGGCTGTAACGTCGAGACAACCAACGGAAATACCATATGGCAAACCGTACAACGCAACTTCCGACCATCTTTCGCCATCTCGTCGGGCAAATTAAAGCGGCTTGAGCAGCTCGGACAGGTTACTTCCATGCCAAAATACCTCTAAATCAAAAAAATTATTTTCATGCTATTTTGAGCTCATAGATTGCTGGAAGATGCCGATATCTTTCTGCATAATCAAGACCATAGCCAACCAAAAAACCTTTATCAAGATTAAAACAAGAATAATCTACATGAACAGGATATTGTCTACGTTCTTTCTTATCGATAAGGGCTGCTAAACGTACACTGCGCACATTTTCTGGATGAAATTTTTCCAAGAAAAAATGCATACTACAACCAGAATCAATAATATCCTCGACTAGTAATATATGCTTGTCGGTAAGATCTGAAGATATCCATTGCTTAACAGTTACATTTCCTGAACTTTCATCAGACTTATTGTAACTAGACAATCGTAAAAAATCAAATTCAAGACGAGGATTCCTGATAGAACGCACTAGATCAGAAAAAAAGACAACTGCACCACCTAATACGCAGATGCAGACTAATGGTTCATGAGCATAGTCAGATGTTAATATATGACCTAAATCTGAAACACGTTTAGCTATTTCTTCCGCAGAAAATATTTGTGTTAAACTTTCTCCAGGCATTGTCTGTATAATCTTATCATCAATCATCAGCCAATAAATCCTCAAGAACTAATTTTATATCTTCAGCATCACATTGTCCTGGCTGAGAAATAACCATTTTGCCTTGACGATCATAAAAAACATTATGAGGAATACTATCGATACCAAAACGTAAGAGCAAATCTTTACCAGCCATAAATACTGGATAAGGAACTTTCATCTTACTGACAAAAGCGGTTACTTGGGATTTATTTTTGGCATCATCGACCGATAAGCCGAAAATAGCAACCTTTTTACCCTTATAAGCATTGCTTGCATTAACCAACTCTGGGATCTCTTCACGGCAAGGCGGGCACCAAGTGGCAAAAAAGTTGAGCATGACAACCTTGCCACTATTTTTCTGCAGCAATTCATTGACATCCTTGATGTGCAGGGTGTCAAGTGGTTCAGCCTTGACCACGGCCACCCAACAAAAGCAGAGTAATAAGCACAAAAAAATCTTTCGCATATAACCTTCTGTTAACGTAGGTCAGCCTAGAGAGGCGGAAGCTTCCTGTTTTAAGGCGAAAAGCTCTAATTCTTTATGCACTTGGGCTCACTTTTACTCTCTTAACAGGCGGAGATTCCCGTACAACCCACGGTATTTTTTTTTAATTACATTAGGCAGATATTAGCCTAGCTCCGTCGAAATATCTATCAATCGTATGTCACGTCGATCATGGTTTAGCAATTGGACCATTATCCACGAAGAGACAAGTAACAAACTTTTAAAAAGTCAAGATTTCTTTAGCTGTACGCACTGCCATGACCGCATCTACACAATACGCGTCTGCGCCTATTTTATCGGCAAAACTTTGGGTTACTGCAGCCCCACCAATCATAACCTTCATGGGCAAATGCTGTTTTTTAACTAGTTTGATCGTCTCTTCCATCTTAACCATGGTTGTGGTCATTAGGGCCGATAAACCGATGATCTTAGCCTTATGCTCAATGGCACAAGCAACAATTTTGGTTGCTGGCACATCTTTGCCTAGATCAATCACTTGAAACCCATGGTTACCTAAAAGAAGCGAAACAATATTTTTGCCGATGTCGTGAATATCACCTTCCACTGTGGCCATGACAATGACCGGCAGCTCGGTCTCACTCTGTTTGGCGGCTAGCCTTGGTTTCAACTCCGCAAATGCTTTCTGCATGGTTTCAGCAGCACGGATTAACTGCGGCAGAAAATATTCTTTCTTTTCATATTTTGCACCAACTTCCGTAATGGCTGGAATCAAAATATCTTGAACCAAAGCATAAGGTTCTTGACCGCCTTCTAATTCTTGCGCCACAAACTTTAAAACATTTTCTTTATCGCCTTGCAAGACGGCATCATATAAGGTTTTGGCCAGAGTTTCTGTTTTTTTTGGTGCAACTAAGCTTTCGCCTTTAGACGACCAACTGCCATAGTCTGCAATGAAATTCTTCGCCTGCGCATCACAATTATTCAAAACATCAATGGCAGCCAACGCTTCCCTAATTCTACTCGCCTTGGGATTAGCAATACAGCTAGTTAATCCCCCTCCAGCCGCCATGCTCAAAAATGTGGCATTCAAAAGTTCTCGGGCTGGCAAACCAAACGATATATTGGATAACCCCAAAGTCGTAGCCAAACCCATCTTACGGCAAAAGGCCAAGGTCTCAAGGCAAACTTTAGCCCCATCTGGGGTTGAAGACACAGTCAAAGCCAAAAGATCAACTACGATTAAACGCTTGGGAATACCCAAACGTTCAATGGCTGCTAGCAAGTTTTCTAAAATGCCAAGCCTAGCAGAAGTTGTTTCAGGCAATTCTTTGCCCTGCAAGGGCAAAAGAATAAAGGGTGCGCCATATTGCTTGCAGATCGGTCCAAGTTCATCCAACCGTCCCACCTCACCACTTATGGAATTTACTAATGGTGAGCCTGGACAGTACGGCAATGCATTAATAATAGCCTTGGCATTGGAAGAATCAAGTGCTAGCGGAACTTGCAGCCTAGAAGTTAAGAGCGCAACTAACTCTGGCAAAAGATGAGTTTCGTCAACTAAAGGTGCCCCCACATTACAATCAAGAACACGGGCGCCATGAGCGATTTGCTCATCAGCCAATTCTAAAGCATAGGTTAAGATATTACTCTGGAACTCTTGGGTTAGCCTTTTTTTGCCGGTGGGATTGATACGTTCACCGATCAAAACTAGCGGAGCATTGGGCGCCAAACGCACCAGATTGGTTCTTGTGGTTAGGCAAACACCAAGATTATCGACTACGTTTAGCTTCGTTAAGACTAAATTTTCAACTGCCGCTTTTAACTTGGAAATATGCAGAGGCGTTGTACCACAACAGCCACCTAAAATGCGACAGCCAAGTTGAGCAAATGGTGCAGTTTTAGCGGCAAACTCGTCAGGGTTCAAGGGAAAAACAGTCTTGTCACCCTCCAAAACCGGCAGTCCGGCATTGGGTTCAGCCATGAGAGGCATGGGCGCAATGGCTAGCATCTGCTTAACCACAGGTTCCATCTGGACGGGCCCCAAACTACAATTGGTGCCAACAACATCCACACCTAAATTGGCCATGGTGGCCACAAAAATTTCCGGAGACGAACCAGTTAAACAGGAGCCACCTTCAAATGTCATGGAAACAATCAAAGGTAGATCGGTTACTTCCCTAGCAGCAATGACACAGGCGCGGGCTTCAGCCAAATCAAACTGGGTCTCAATCAACAAAAGATCCACGCCACCAGCCACAAGACCCTTGATTTGTTCAACATAACCTTGAATCAAATCTTTGGGTTCGATGGGACCTAAAGGTTTGACGAACTGACCGCTAGGACCCAAGTTACCGGCCACATAGATAGGACGATCACTAACCTCGGTAGCTGCACGGGCAATTTCCACCATCTGGCGGTTAAAGGCAAAGATGTCAATATCTTTGGATAACTTGTAGGGATTGGCACCAAAGGTGCAGCAAGTGATAATATCAGCCCCAGCCTTAATGTAGGCCTCATGGATATTTTGCAAAATCTTTGGATTTTCTTGGCAGAAACGCTCAGGGCTCACCCCCACGGGCATTCCGGCCTGCTGCAGCATGGTGCCTGTAGCACCATCCAAAAACAAAACCTTCTCTTGCTGTATGGCCCAACGAAAATCGTTCATCAAATTTTTTAGCGTGAAAACCCCGTACGGATAAGCCGGGGAGGAAACGCCGCCTCCGATATTTTCCTTAAAATATGCCTAAAAATATCCGCCGAACCTGCTGATTTAAGATTCCTTAAATGGCGCCATCTGCATCTTAAAGTATCACATATCTTGTCTGCACACGCCCAAAGATTTTCCGCTTGTTGCCTTTAAATTAAACCAAAAAGCTTTTGAAAACGGTTACGACTTAGGGCAAAAGATAAAAATGATTTGATTTTTTCCAAGACGTCTTTTTGGCATATGGACGGCAAAAGTGGCTGCTAAATCCAAATCCTTGAACTTGCAAGAAGGCCCCAATAATATATTGTTGGCCCAATCTGTCTAGGTTGAAAAAACTCGGCTTGCGCACTATAATTGCCTCGGCAAAAAATAGCTGCAGCTTGAAAAGCTGCCCTAAAGTAGGGCATCTGTCTAGGGCTTGGCCCGCAAGCTCATGCCTAACTATCTTACTGCAAATTCAATCAAAAAGACTAAATATTTTTCTTTTTTTGCGGGTAAGCTTTCTATCCTTCCAAATTGCTTGGCAAAGTTTACACCAATCACTAAGGTCAATGGTTAAAGATGCAGCCAAAGCCATTGTAAGCAAGCTTTAAACTTAATTTAAGCAAGACCATTAAGCCTTTCGGCTCAAGAAAAACGCCCTTATTTTGCAAATAAGACCCGTGTCTGGCAAATCTTTTTTGGCTGCTGGCATCTTTTAATTCTTGCCCCAATGGAGCGCATCTAAATTTTAAAGGACAGGCGCAAAGCTAAGGATAGATCAGCTTGGGTTAAGATCTCGAAAGACTTAGTCCTAATCTGTCTCTAAGGCTTTAGAACTTGCGCTTTTGCAAGTTATAGCTCGACGGCTTAAAGCTTGCCCTAGTTGACTCTGACTAAGCTGCCACTGTTTTTGAAATTAAAGGTGCTAGCAAGTTTAGATTTTAAACCTTTTCTAAGTGCTTGATAATAAAAAATACAATTTGAAATGTCAATAGATCAAATTGAATCAATCGCTGTAAGATTGATCTATATGGAATACAATTTCTAAAGTTTTGCTTTTAATGATATAACTTTATCCATAGTTTTCATAGAATTTTTTCTTATCTTACAACTTGACAAAAAAATTATAAGCATGCTTTAAACTATCTTTTGAGATCTATTGTCTTTCAAAAAAATTTTACTCCTTAATAATCTAAAACTTTTTTTACTTCTTTTCTGGATAAATAGTTTTTCTCCAATGAAATTCTAGGTAAAATTTATATTTGTATTCAATCTAGCTAACGTCATGAATTACGACAACTTTCTATTTTATTATCTTATCAAGCATAAAATATTTATATAAATTTTATAACCCACAGTTACCCTGTGGGTTTTCGTTACAAAAATCTACTTTTATCAACAAAATTAATCATATTGGAATAGAATAATATTTGATCCATTAAAATATCTGTGAATTTATAACTTGTCACTGCCTAGATTACTAACTTTTGAACATTATTTATTGAATACTACTAATGAATAATCGTTTTAATTCTTTTGAAACTTTTAATTTTTCTTATTTTTTATACTCATTTTTCCTAATCTATATGTTTAATTGTTTTGAGTTTTCAGATTCAATAACAATATAGCTGGCATTGATTTATTTTTTACAGCGAAACTTTTTAATATTTCTATGGTGTTTTCAAGGCGAGATTAAAAATATCTACTTAATGTTTTTAAACAGGATACTGTCTTGAGCAAAAAAAAATCAACTAAACTTTCTGAAGCTAATACTCAAAAAGATTTATCGTCTAATGAAGAACAACTAGCAAAAAACTTACATACCGAACCACAAATAGACTTTGATTTGGATGAAGATCTGGATTCTATTGATGATTTGGACTTCGATACCACAAACGCTGGCCTCGATTCGACTGATGATTTAGAAAACGATCTGCAGATCATTGATTTAGACAACCAAGGGGAGATTTACACACCACAAATTGGTATGGATGAAGAAGCTGATCAAAAGCTACCTGTGCCAAGTAAATCACGACTGCCTCAAATATCAGGCGCACGCGACGCCCTTTATCTCTATTTACGCGAAATTAGCAAATTTCCCCTCTTAAATGCGGAGGAAGAGCATTCTTTAGCACTCAAAGTGCGCGAAAACAATGATCCTGATGCTGCCTTTAGACTTGTTTCTTCACATTTACGGTTAGTTGTACGCATTGCCATGGATTTCCAGCGCCGCTGGATGCAAAACGTACTTGATTTGATTCAAGAAGGCAATGTAGGTCTTATGCGTGCCGTCAATAAGTTTGATCCCAATAAAGGCATAAAATTTTCCTACTATGCATCTTTTTGGATTAAAGCCTATATCTTGAAGTTTATCATGGATAACTGGCGCATGGTCAAAATCGGCACAACCCAGGTCCAACGAAAACTCTTCTTTAACCTCAACAAAGAGCGGCAAAAACTTATTGCCCAGGGTTTTGATCCAGATTCCAATGCTCTCTCCCAACGTTTAGGTGTTAGCGAAGAACAAATTGATGAGATGAATCAACGCATGGCATTTTCCGATATGTCGCTCAATGCCAAGCTTGATAATGATATAGACAGCGCCACGCGCATGGATCTTCTGCCAGCACTAGAGCCTGGTATCGAAGACTCTTTTGCCTCCAATGAAATCGTCGATATAGTGCGTTCGCGTTTAAAATCAATTCTGCCCCATCTAAATGAAAAAGAACAATATATACTGCAAAATCGTCTCCTAACAGATGAACCTGTTACCTTACGTGAAATCGGCGAGCGCTATAAAATTACCAGGGAACGTGTCCGGCAATTGGAAGCAAGATTGTTACAAAAAATCAAGAAACATTTTGCTGGTGACTTGAAGGATTTTTCGGATACATGGATTCAATAAGATGATAATTATTAAATTAAATCAATTGATTCAATTGATTAAAACAGTCACCAAGCAATTTTTATATTTGATATAATTTATATAGACTATTATTTTTAAAGACATATTACATTTAAGCATATTTTTGAATACAACTATACAGATAAATATATCTAATCATTTTGTATCTCATCTCCTATCACGTTAGTTTGTTCAGATAATTATCTAAAAATAGAATATATATCATGTAACGTATTTTAGAATATATTTATTGTTCACTGTAACAAAAAAAATTAGACCATTTGCGACAATATTCCTTTTTCATTGATACTAAATAAAAGATTTCAAATCTTTTTTGGTTAATCTCTGATAAGCTTAAAAATATATTCTAAACCTTAAACTGTAACAGCAAAAACGCTTCTAAAGCGGGTTTAAAATATTCATCCCAACCGAGCTGGAGGGAGTGTCGTTCAAAAATAATTTTGAACGACCCTTAAAAATAATGCGTAATTTTTTATCTTCCCTAAAACTAGCCCTTAGCGAGCCTCTTTTCTTGCTCTTTTCTTTCTTAACCACTGGGATCAGGCCTAAGCTTGCTCAGGCTCAAGCATTCTTTTCGCTTAACACCTCCAGATTGTTTTGTAAAAATTTCACCCCGCATTTACCTGCTTTTTCCCAAAGATTTCTGCGGGTATCGGCACTGACATTGCTCTTAGTGACTCTACTTGCCCCAACTGCCTGCGTTGGTGGAAAATCTGAAGGCAAAAAACAAGAACAGAAGCAAGAGCAAAAAGAAGAGCAGGAAGAAGTAAAATCTACTGATCAAACGACTCTGGCTCAAAGTGAATCTGAGCCCGACGACGTCTTACCTTTGGCTAGCTTGACCCCCGAAGCAAAGTCAGTCTATGCCTTTTTGCTTTGCGACCAAGCTTTCCGCAATGAAGATGAGGCTGCCCTATTTGAAGCTGTGCCCATCATGCAGGAACTGAAAGTTTCCCCGCAAATGTGGATGGAAGCTGGCTTTTGGCTTGTGAGCCGCAAATCAGAACATGCTGAATTTTTCTTAAAATTAGCCCGCGAAACATGGCCGGAAGACTCTTCCTTACTCATGCTCTATGCCGAGGCACTCAAAGGGCAAAATAAGCTTGACGATGCCATAGCCTTACTGCGCACATTCTTAAAAACACATCCTAAAGCTAGTGATGTTAAACTTGAGCTAGCCATTCTCCTAGTCCAGAATAAAAAATTTACCGAAGCCGACGACATCTTAAAATCCATCACCAAAGAAGAACGCAATCCCTTGGTTGATGTGAATCAAGGCAAAGCTTTGGTCGGTATGCAACGCTACGATGAAGCTCTGGTTTACTTAAAACGGGCAGCCAAGGGTATGCCCGATTTACCAGATGCCCATATTGAATTGGGCCTAGTCTATGAACGGCTTGGCCAAATCAACAATGCCCTCAAAGCTTATGAGAATGTTCTTAAAACCGACTTTCCGGCCAAAAATATCCTCTTACGTCTCATCAATCTCTCGCTGCAAATAAATCAGCCCGAAAAAGCCTTAAGTTATATGGAAGCTGGACCTTCAGATATTCCATTTAAGCTGATTTGTGCTGATATGTTCATTGACTCTAAACACTATCTGCAGGCCGCCAATATCTTAAAACCCATCGTTGAACGCAATGACGCACCGGTGGAAGTTTATATGCTCTTGGCTGATTTAACCTGGGAGCATCTGCGGGATTTAAATGGAGCTTTGGCCTGGCTGGACAAGATGCCTGAGTCATATCAAAAAAGCAGCAATGCCCTGCTCTTACGCACCCATCTCTTGGCCAAGGCCGCCAAGAAAGATGATGCTTTGGCCTGCGCCAGAAAAGGTAAAGCTCTTTTTGCCGATGAGACCAAATTTTGGGAAGCCGAAGCTAGGATTTTGACTGTGCAGGAAAAAATCCCTGAAGCTTTGGATGTGATGCGCGAAGCCATCAAAAAATGGCCCAATGACATGAATATGCTCTTCTTGATGGGCAACATTTTGGATGAATCGGGTGATAAAAAAGCTGCGCTTAAGCTTATGGAACAAATCATCGAACATGAGCCGGATAATTTCCAAGCGCTAAACTATGTGGGCTACACCTTAGCTGATGGCAATCGCGAACTTGAACGGGCCGTGGCTCTTCTTGAACGGGCCATTCAGTTAGCCCCCGATCGCCCCTACATTATTGATTCCTTAGCCTGGGCCTATTACCGTGTAGGTCGCAAAGCCGATGCTCTGCGTGAAATTCGCCGTGCTGTTAAATTGCCTGCGAGCATTGATCCGGCTATTTGGGAACACTATGGTGACATTGCCCAAAGCTTAAGTCTAAAGCAAGAAGCTAAAGATGCCTATGTTAAGGCTTTAGAATTGAAACCGGAAAATGCTGAAGCCTTAAAGAAAAAAATATCTAATCTCTAAAAATCAAACGTAAGATTTAAAATCAATACTTGACCCATTGATCTATTCAAAAATTTGTCTATCCAAAAAAAAGACTCTTCTCGTTTGCTCTAAATCACCCTATTAAGCCATTTGCTAATCAAATCCCTTTCTGATAACGCTTAAAAAAGCCTTTATCTTGCCTAAATTTTAAAATTTATGCCTAAAAATATCATCTGTCTGGTCTTAACGCTGCTTTTATTAATCTCCTGCGCACCTCAAAAAAAAACTACTTTGGCCATTGTGGATGCAGAAACGACCTGGAGCAAGTATTTAGATCGCCGTGCAACTCTCGATCCATATCGTATGCAGCTAAGTATCCGCTTGGGACTTCGTGGAGATACACGTCGGGTGACAGCCATTGTTTGGGGCCACAATACTGAAACTGTACGCCTCGACGTTATGGCTGGGGTTGGAGCCACTGTGGCCCAAATCTATGCTGATCCGGAAAATTTCTTAGTCGTAGCCCCAATGGACAACAAAGCCTATACCCATCACGGTACAAACAAACCCCTCTTAAAAATTGGTGTCCCCCTGCCCTTGAATTTAAAGAATTTGGCGGACCTTTTATGCGGCAATCTCCCAGCTGTCTTTGGCCAAAGATCTGGAGATGCGCAACTAAAAAAAGACTCCCTTGTAACCTTTAATCTTCTTGGCCGCTTGCCAGGCAGCATTGATGTTGACGGTTTGGGCCATGTCGTTAGATGGGAAGAGAAACCTCATGGTGGCAATGGCTGGATTATGGACATTGCCTATGGGGAGGAAGATGATCTGCCAAGCAAAATTTCCTTAGAGAATAGGTCTGGACAAAGGGCCATTGTGGTTGTTAGATCTCGCGAATCAGCCCAAGATCTACCATTAACTCCCATGAAACTAACCATTCCTCAAGGCTTTAAAGTCTTACCACTAGCCAAATACGCTGCTGAAAACATCTAAAATATATCAGAATACACCAGTTTACAAAATTTTGAAGATAGCGTACTATTGAAATTTCCTAAAAGTAATAGTCGTAATACATTAGATTTAAATTAGAGTATCATTAGAGTAAAAGACGAAAAAATAAACTGGGTTTTCGGGAGTTTGTCGAA
>JAFSZE010000158.1 GCA_017455745.1 Desulfovibrionaceae bacterium
CCAGTTTGAAAAAAATGTTGTCTAATATTATACAACGCTTCATTTTTTAAATTTTTAGCAATATGTGCTAATTCTTTTAAACTTAAATATTCTACTTTATTTAAATGTTTTAATTGCTGTCGTATAACTCCATACACATAAACACCTCCTTCCTTTTAAATTTTATTTAATTTAATATACTTATATATTAATTTCAAGCTTTTTTTGCGCCTTTTATCTCCAACCCATAAAGGGTTGGAGTTTTACGGCGCTTTTTATAAAGCCGTAAAATATATATTTAAAAGCGCAAAAGCCTTGAGGTGTTGTCACTTAAAAAAGAAATATTCGCTTTTAGTTCTTGCCCCCTAGCATCTTGGCCTTCAAGGATGATCGAATTTAAAAATCTTCGGCCTCTGACCAAAGCTTCATCCAAATTTTTCCCCCAAATAATGGCTAGCGCCAAATTGGGATCAAATTCGGTGGGAATTTCATAAGACTCCCCTTGAGGCACATGGGTTAACACTGTGAGCCACGGCGCAGGTTCCCAGCTAAATTTATCAATGCGACCAGCCCAAGGGGTAAAGTTATTTTGGGGATCTTCGGCAATGATCCTATATTCTATGCCAACGCCTTCGGTGGCAATTTCAGCCTGCGTATAGCCCAAGGGTTCACCTAAGGCCAAGCGAATCTGCTCGCTGATTAGATTGACCGAATTGTGGCCGCGAATGTGCGCAATACAGCCTGAGACACCATTTTCAACCTGGATTCTGGTATTGACTTCCATCAAAAATGGCTCACCCGAACGAGTAACAATCCACTCCCAGGTGCCAACACTATCATATCCCACCTTTTGGGCCATGGTTAAGGAATAATCCACAATGTTGGTCAAAACTTTAGCCGCATCAAAAGAATACTCAAGGCTGTCAGGAGCAAAACCTGGCGCAACCTCAATGCGCTTTTGGCGGCCAGTTGACTGGATTGAACAGTTTCTCGTACCAAAATGCACCGGATACTTGCCAGTGTGATCCGAGACAATCTGCACTTCTAGGTGGTTAAAGTCTTTAATGCGCTGCTCAATCAAGACACCTTCATCTTTAAATTGACGCAGAGCATAATTGCGTACACGCCGAAAAACCTGACGAAATTGGTCTGGATCATAGACTTCTTCTATGCCCATGCCGCCACCGCCAGCCGATGCCTTGACTAAAACAAGTGGATGGGTAATGCCCTGATCCACTTGAAATTCAAAAAGACTTTTGGCTATGCCCTCAGCTTCTGCCTCATCATAGATGGGACGATCCGAGCCTGGAACGGTTGGAACCCCTAAACTTCTGGCCAAGCGTTTGGTATTGATCTTATCTCCAAGCTCGCGGATGATTTTCCACGATGGCCCGATAAAGATCATGGGCCGATCACGCTTGGTTACACGCCTGGCAAATCGAAAATCTTCAGCAAAAAAGCCATAGCCTGGATGAACGGCTGTGCAATTAAAGTCATCAGCCACACTCATAAGTTCATTGGCATCATGATAGGATGACACGCGATAGATGCATTTATCGCCACCAAGCTCCCGGGCCAATTGCACATGACCTGAATGGGCATCACTAGGTGTATAGATGGCGGCAAAGGCAATACCCAACTCATGGCAGGCCCGCATGATCCTCATGGCAATTTCGCCACGATTGGCCACTAAAACCGTCTGCTGATTGAGAGGTAGACTTAAAAGCCGCTCCAGTTCGGCTTTGAGCTGCGCTTTTTTATCCATTATGGTTCCTTAAAAAACAAAAGTCTGCACACAAAATAGAAGCTAAGTTATTAGACTATCGATATTTAAATTGCTAAAGAAAATTTAGGGCGCAAGCTTAAGCCCTCCCTATATTTCTGCAAGAGCAAGGCAAGATCTGCTTTAAAATAATTGTGCCGGTTCATTTTAGCAAAAAAGCTCCGAAAAACCAACAGACGCCTAATCCCTAAAAATTGACTCTGGTCTTTTTCAAATCTCTAAGCGCCTTTAAACTAACGCGGCCCAATTTTCAAACCTTAAAATTTTTTCAAAAAAGATGCCCCTATGTCAACTATCAAAAAATTAACCGCAGCCAAAGTCTTTTTGGAAAACAATATTGATAAAAACTTTCTAGCCGCCAAGCCCACTGGGTTAATCTTAGGTACAGGCATAAACGAAATCATGCGCCATTGGGCAGTCCAAAAGATAAGCTATCTTGACATCCCCAACTTTCCCAAAAGCCAAAGCACAGATCACGGCGACGTTTTAGCCCTAGGCTACTTGGGAAAACTGCCCCTCATTGTCTTAACAGGACGCGCTCATCTCTATGAAGGCTATAGTGCAGCTGAAGTCTGTTTTGGGGTGCGTCTTTTGGCCATGTTAGGCGTAAAAAGACTGATCATTACAAACTCATCCGGCGCCCTAAATCCCAATTTTTCTGTGCCAGGATTGCTTTTGGTCACAGATCAAATCAATCTAACCGGCCAGTCGCCATTGATCGGGCCCAACGATGCGTCCATGGGCTTGAGATTTCCAGACCTAACCCAACTTTTTGATCCCACACTACAAAAGCTAGCCCAAGAGGCGGCATTAAGTGTAGGTATCCGCCTTGAACGCGGGGTCTATGTGGGTGTGCATGGCCCAGAGCTTGAAACACCAGCTGAAACAAGATTTTACCGCGCCATAGGCGGCGACGCCATTGGCATGAGCAGCGTACTTGAAGCCATTGCCGCCAAACATATGGGACTTGATATCTTAGAAATTTCCTGCCTGTCCAATAAGAACTTGCCTGATTGTATGCAGCCCATCAAGATTGAAGATGTGGTCAGCCAAACCCAGGTGGCAGCGCAAAAATTCTGGCTAGTGCTCAAAGAGCTTGCACCCAAGATGACAAAATTCTAAAAAAAGCCTACACTACCCTCTTTTGGTATTTGTTTTAGGAGTTTAATTTCCATATGCAAGAGAATAAAGCCTTACGGAATGTGGCCATTATTGCCCATGTTGATCATGGCAAAACAACTTTAGTCGATGCTCTTTTCAAACAAAGCGGAGTCTTTCGCGTTGATCAACAGGTTGACGATCGCGTCATGGACAATATGGATTTGGAGCGCGAACGCGGCATAACCATCGCGGCCAAAAACTGCTCTGTGACTTGGAACAACGTTAAGATCAACATCATCGACACCCCAGGTCACGCCGATTTTGGCGGTGAAGTGGAACGTTCATTATCCATGGCCACTGGCGCCATCCTCCTAGTTGATGCCTCTGAAGGCCCCTTACCCCAAACGCGTTTTGTCCTAAGTAAGGCTCTCTTGGCTGGATTACCGGTCATTGTGGTTATCAATAAGATCGACCGTAAAGATGCCAGGCCCAATGAAGTTTTAAACGAGGTCTATGATCTCTTTATTGATTTGGGGGCTAGCGAAGAGCAGATCGAGTTTCCGGTGCTCTATGCCATCGGACGTGATGGGGTGGCCATGCGCAGTTTGGATGAACAGGGCCATGATCTCTCCCCGCTCTTTGAAACTATCATCTCCCATATCCCAGGCCCAGTTTATGATCCAGACCAGCCCTTCCAGATGCTGGTGGCCGATCTTGATTATTCGGACTACTTGGGACGCCTAGCTGTTGGCAGGATCATTCACGGCCAGGTCCAGGCCAAAGAAGCCTTGGTCTGTATCGGTGAAAACGGGACGCCCACTCCCCTTCGAGCCACACGCCTCCAGGTCTATGACGGCTTAAAACTTAATGATGTGGATAGTGCCGGGCCTGGCGATATCGTTGTTTTAGCTGGCATTGAAGATGTGACCATTGGCGATACCATCTGCACCAAAGAAGAACCCAAGGCTCTGCCCAGAATCCATGTGGATGAACCAACTGTCGCCATGCGCTTTGGGATTAATACGTCCCCCTTGGCTGGCCGCGAGGGGAAAATCGTCCAAAGCCGCAACATCCAGGAACGTCTCCAAAAAGAAAGTCTCAGAAATGTGGCCATCAAGGTCTCGGAAACCGAAGATCATGAAGCCTTTTTGGTTAAAGGCCGTGGCGAGTTCCAAATGGCCATTTTGATTGAGACCATGCGTAGGGAAGGCTTTGAGCTTTCGGTGGGCCGACCTGAAGTTATTTTAAAAACCAATGCTGAAGGCGAAACATTAGAGCCCATTGAACATCTCTACATTGACTGTGATGAATTTTTCATGGGCGTGGTCACTGAAAAGCTAGCCCAACGCAAAGGACGCCTGCTCAACTGTACCAATCATGGCACAGGACGTGTGCGTTTGGAATTTTCTGTGCCTTCCAGGGGCTTAATCGGCTATCAGGATGAATTTCTGACCGATACCAAAGGCACAGGGATCATGAATAGCTACTTGGAAGGCTATGAAGCTTATCGGGGCGATTTTCAGACCCGCTTTTCCGGTTCAATCGTAGCCGATCGACCTGGCGCTGCTGTCGCCTATGCGCTCTTTAATCTTGAGCCAAGAGGCGTCCTCTTTGTGGAGCCAGGGGACCCCATCTATGAAGGCATGATTGTTGGCGAACACAACCGCGACAATGATATTGATGTTAACGCCTGCAAGGAGAAGAAACTGACCAATCTAAGAGCTGCAGGCAAAGACGAAAATATCATCTTAACACCGGTTAAAAAGATGTCTTTGGAGCGGGCCTTACACTTTGTACGCGAAGATGAATTGGTCGAGGTTACACCCATCTCCATCCGCTTGCGCAAACAAGAGCTATCAGCGCAAAAACGCTATCAACTGGCCGGTCGAGCCCACAAGGATAAGGCTTAACATATGGTTTTAAAGCGCTTAAACTGGCCACTTTTTTGGGCCATAGCCTTAGTGTGCGCCTGTTTTTTGGCCACTCAAGGGCTGGTCAAAAAAATTTGCCAAACAGCAGGCTGTACCCTCTACCAAGATGTAACTATTTTCGGGTTATCGCTTTGGTGGTACGGGCTAGCAGCAGCCCTAGTTTTAACCGTTTTAGCAGCTAGTCATAGATTTAGGCTTGGTTTTTGGTTTTTAAACTTGGCCCTACTCTTTGACTCAGCTCTTTTGCTCCTCTTAGCTCTAAGCAGCACCTGCCTAAACTGCCTCTTAATTGCTCTTGGATTTGGCCTAACGTATTTAGCCTTTCGCCAAAAATTGCCTCAAATCCCTAAGCTTAGCCAGATAATCTTTTTGCTCTGGCTAATGCTTTGGGGGGCCGCTGCTGTCAATATGCTCAAACCTTCTCTTGGCAGTTGGCCCATTCAAAGTGGCGATGATCCCCATGTGCTCATCTATTTCTCCCCATCCTGCCCCCGCTGCCAAGATGCGGTCAATTTCTACTCCGGAAATTTAGATGCCGCATTTTTCCCAGTGGAAGATGCTGAAGACGATTTGGCCAAGATCGCCCAATTGGAACTATTGCTTAAAAAAAATCTAAGCCTAAAAGAAGCTTTGGCTAGTCTAAAAACTAATCCAGCGAGCCATAATCTTGATAGTTCTTTTAATCTAGACCCCATAGACAAATTAAAACTCTATCTGCGCCTAACCCTAAATAAATCCCATCTCTTGGCCCAAGGCTCAATGGGAGTACCCTACATCGAATATCGCGGCTTGCCTAAAATTATTAGTCGCGAAATCAAACGCCAGGAAAAAGCAGCTCAGTCCGTAGATATTAGCAAGCAAGAAGACGCGCAAAATTATAAGACCAGTGCCAAAAGTGAACCTGCAAAAGATTCGCAAAATTTAGGGTCAGATTCTGCCCCAAACATGGTTGAGATAGACGATCTCTTAGGTCCCACGACCTCTGGCCAATGCCAAAAAGATTCCTGCCAATAAAACTAGTCAGAGCCTTAGACACTATAGTTTCTGTCAATTCTACCGAACAAAAGGTTGGCTTAAGCCGTAAGAAGCTTTGATTTTTAACTCAAATATTTCCGCTTAAATCATCTTTGGTTCACCTTAAACATAAATAATCACAAATTTACTCGAAGTAAGTCTTTCGAGTTTTGGCATTAAAAACTGAGCTCCACTTTTGGTAACTTTTTCTCCCCATGCAAAACTATGAGCGAATCCACGGTACGCATAAGGCTAATGCTCCAAGGCTATGAGCAACAGCTCCTAGCAGCTAGACGCTTGGCCAAATTCCGTGACAAATATCGCTCCATGCAAGGCGAACATATTGGCGATCCAGATCCAGCCCCCAATCGTCGGCGCTATGTGGAAAAAGTTACCCAAGAAGTGTTTCAATGTTTGCTCTATACAGGTGATTATCGCCCAATTATTGAAGAAATTCGTGCCGAACTATCTTCGCGCATGGGCTTGGATCTAAGATTCACCTATCCTCCGGGCAAACGATTGTGCGTCATCAAGATGACTGAGAAAGGGGCAGCGCCATTGGACCCCGAAGAAAAACAAAAAGTGCGCATACTGCTATTTAAGGTTACCCACGAAAAGATCAACTCCAGTATGCTAGAAGAAGACGTAAGGAACTCCAGTTTAGAGATTTTGTAGGAGCAATATTATGGCTATTGAATCATTATCAAATCAACGCGTTGGTTCCAGTCAGATCAATAATTTTGTGGGCCAAACAAGAAGTGAAAGGCCCGTGGCCAATGCTCCACGATCATCCGACAACGTTACCTTTTCAACCGATGCCATGCTGCTCATGGAAGCCAAACAGACGGCGCAAGCTGCGCCTGATGTACGCCAAAATCGAGTGGATGAGCTTAGACCCTTGGTGCAATCAGGCGCTTATGAAGTAAGCTCTTACGCCATAGCTGAAGGCATTGTGCGCGAGGAAGCGGGCTTATTTATCTAACATGCCTTAAAACCACGAAGCTTTAGCTTCGAGGATGTAAGCCAAAATAGCGCCAATAAGATGCCGACTACACAAAACAAAAAACGCAACGATCATAAATGCAGATCTGAACGGAGCCGCTAACATTCGCGAAAAGTTAAGCGGAAGCATTTGGCGATCGTGTGATTCTCGCTTTTGGCTAGCCTTAAAAGAATAAGGCTTTGTTCAAAAGCAAACTTCGTTGGAATCTTAAGATTGCTTTAGCAATCGTTGGAGTGTCAACTACGATTTAAGGCCCACGCGATCCATAAGTTCCAAGCAGATATCGGCCCGATTTAGCGTATAGAGATGCACTCCTGGTGCATCATTATCCAAAAGGCGTCTGATCTGTTCGGCTGCAAAACGAATCCCAGCTTCTCGTACAGCCGCTGCTCCACCTTTTTCATTGGCTTCTTCAAGACTTAAATAGAGTTTCCCTGGAATATTGGCCCCGCTAAGTGAAAGGATCCTTTTTAAGGCCCCAAAGCTTTGCAAGGTTATGATACCAGGTATAATGGGCTTATTTATGCCCATTTTTTTTAAGTCAGACACCAGTGCCAAGTATTCACGCACATCGAAAAAAAGCTGGGTGATAGCAAAATCAGCTAAGATTAATTTATGGTGGGCATATTTACGATCAATCTCATAGGTTAATGATTCTGGGTGTGGTGTTGGATAGCAGGCACATCCTATGCCCATTTGGGACTCTTCTTGTCTGATAAATGCGATCAGATCACTGGCATACTTAAATTTAGACGGCGGCATCTCTTTGTCTTTAGGCGCATCGCCGCGTAAGGCCAAGACATTATCCACACCGACACTTAGAAGATCCTGTAAAAATTTAGCGATTCTTTCATTTGAGCTGCCCACGCACGTTAAGTGGGCCATGATGTTCAGCCCCATGCTGGCTAGTTTTGCCGTGACCTTTAAAGTATTATCTTGGTTTGTACCGCCTGCCCCATAGGTAACTGATACAAAAAGTGGGCTTAGACTTTGTAATTTTTCCACCACCTGATAAAAATCCGCCAAGGTGCCTTCATCTTTGGGTGGAAAAAATTCCAAGGAAACAAATGGGCTGCTTTGTTTAGCAATCAATTGACCAATATGCATGCTTTTCTCCTTGATTCTTCAAAAAAGCTTGCCATCTATGCTCTAAATATTAAAAAAACTAAAATTTACAAGAACCGATTTCAAAAAGACTGCTTCAAAAAAATGTTCCAAGAGACTAACAATTCCAAAAAGAATGTTCCAAAGGAACTGATCCCCCAAAAAAACAATTCAAAGAGAATGTTTTCAAGAAACTAAAAAAAATTTAGATCTACTTTCGATACAGACATTATAGATAGCTTTTGGGGGTAGATTTTCTGTGCAAATTTTCTGGATAATTTTTTTGATATTAGCATAAATCATTCTCATTGGCAAGAATTTTTGTGCTTTGACGCTCTCTTTGTTAAACTTTATCTTTTCATTTTCTCTGTGTAATATTTGCACAAAGCTTGTATTGATACTGTCATAAGCTTATTCACTATAAGCTTATTTACTATGGTTTTATCAAAGTTCAATTAGCCTAAATTGTTAATATTCTAAATAACCCAATACTGTATTTTTAAATATCTTTGATTTGAAATTTGATAAAATTAAAATTGTAACGTTGAGGTCAAACTTCTGCTAAAATTAAATTTTCTAGCACTGCTTCTTTGTTTACATATCATTGTTCTACCCACAATTTGCAGAGCATCAAACTGGTTTCAACTAACACCTGGCGTAAATTTAGCCAACTTTCCCTTAAAAAACCAAGAAAATGCCTTAACCATTTTGCGCATTGATCCCACAAAAGTTCAGTTTGTTCTTGGATCGGCTAGTAGCGGGCGTCATGCGCCTTTAACGCTAGCCCAGTGGGCTGAGAGCAAAAATTTATTGGCTGTCATCAATGCTAGTATGTATTTGCCGGACAATCTTACAAGCACAGGCTATATGCGGGAGGGGGGAGTTTTAAATAACGGACGCATGGCCAAAAAATTTGGGGCCTTCTTTGTGGCTAACCCCGATTCAAATGCCTTAGCTCGTGCAACTATTCTCGAACGTGACACGCTAGGTTTAGATGAAAAATTAGGCCACTATAGCTTGGTTGTCCAAAACTACCGCTTAATCAGTAGCACAAGACAGGTTCTTTGGCGCAACTCTCCCATTGGCCATGCCATTGCTGCTGTAGGTTTAAATGGGGGCGGCGAAATTCTCTTTATTTATGCCAATTTTCCTCTAAGCCCCCACGATCTAGGCCATGAGTTACTTAAGCTACCTTTAGATATCCGCACAACCATGTACGTTGAAGGTGGCGCCCAAGCAGGCTTATTTATTAATCATCCCACTTTTAAAAATTTCCTACCCAATCAAGAGTTGCCACTTTTTCTGCAAAAAACGCTCACACCTATCTTGCCCAATGTCCTAGGAATCCAAATCCTAAACGATGCTACCCCCGTGCGCTAAGAGTCTTTAAGAGGCGTAAAAATTGACTATTTTTTCATTTGCTCCTACCTTCTATTAAATATGAAATTTTAAAAATATGTCAAGACCTTGACTTTTGGCCGAACATAACTAGTATCATACAAACGTTTATAGGCTAAAATTTAGCCAGTAAAAAAGACGCAAAATCTAAAATCAATTAGGCAACACCAAATTTTTAGGAGACTATATGCCCAAACCGCGTGAAGTCTACAAATGCCAGCTTTGCGGCAATATCGTTGAAGTTTTACACGCTGGCAGCTGCGTACCCACTTGCTGTAATCAGCCCATGGCCCTTATGGCTGAGGGTGCTGTAGATGCGGCCAAAGAGAAACATGTGCCTGTCATTGAAAAGATCGATCAAGGCTACAAAGTCTCCGTTGGCTCAGCAGCTCACCCCATGGTTGATAATCACTATATTGAATGGATTGAACTTTTGACCGAAACCGACCTGCAGAGAAAAACGCTTAAATCTGGCGATGCTCCTGAAGCTATTTTTAAGACCGATGCTGAGCAAGTCTCAGCCAGAGCTTACTGCAACCTGCACGGCTTGTGGAAAGCTTAAAAAGCGCAACCCAAACATCTTCATTTGAAGGAGAATTGGTTTTATGAAAAAGTATGTTTGCTCCATCTGCGGCCACATCTATGATCCTGCTGAAAACGACAATGTCGCTTTTGAAGATCTCCCTGATGATTGGGTTTGCCCTGTCTGTGGAGTCGGCAAGGATCAATTTGAGCCTGAAGAATAATCAAAAATAACTGCAGTTAGCGTGAGATATAGCTCTTCTAGGAAATGTAATTGCATATGACAATTAAAAAAGCAAACTTGATCTTTTTAGTTTTTTTAAGATCTCGCATTTTGCTTACCTCAACGATCTAAAAGATCAAATAATAATAGTAAAAATAAATGCTTGAATTTTCTTTGCGCTAACTTACAGCATATTATATTTAGCTCTATAATTGTAAGCTTACAGTCGCACTGTCTTGCTTAAATTTATAGAGCTTTTTTCTTTTTAGTAAAAGGCACCAATTATCTTAAAGAATATACAGTGACAATTCAGTCAGTTCAAGTGGCACACAAAAACGTGCTGTAACTGCACTTTATGTAGCCTACGTCCTAAACCCTGCTTTAGTTACACATAATTTTAGCAAATTCTACCTATCTTTGATAGTGTTTTTATGTTTTGAACATAACTTATTTTGTCATAAACTAAAAAAACAATTGATTTTTTATTATACAAAAATAGCCAGTTTATGTTTTGAGTCAAAATAATGAGCATTTATATCAAACTAGAAATTTTGGACATATTAGAAAATTACTAAAAAAATAAAAAGGCTTGCATAAGTTAATATGCATCCTTTTCCAAATTAAACTATTATATGAACCTAAAAAACAAAATAAAAAAGCCATTTTTAATCTTTTAGCTATAGATCCAGGACGTAAAAATATTGGCATAACAGTAATAAATTCTAAAGGGTAAGTACTTTATTCTACTCATATCATAACACGAAATTGTGAGATTATGCTACTTATCACTCATAGGAAATCTTTAAGACAAGCTAAACGTCA
>JAFSZE010000159.1 GCA_017455745.1 Desulfovibrionaceae bacterium
ACCGCTATCTACTTTTTTTCCGAACCCACGTACGACCTCATCAACAAAATATTTAGTCTTTCCGAGTTTAAAAATATCAGACCTAGTAATATAGATAATGATAATATCAGGTAATTGACCAAATGTAGATCCAGGATCAGTGATATTTGTTGTTATGATTGAAGAGTGATAGCGTACACGCTTGAAGTGATTGGGTCTATTTTTTTCGACCTCAATATTTACACTTTCACCAGAATCAATATCACACATTAGATCAACCTGTATCGAACGCCCTTGCAGGTTCTTGAACAATTGTTGAGGCTTGTGAGTGATAACTTGTAGTGATGGTGATTCAAGAAAAACTCTTAATATTTCTTGACAAAAAGCCTTTTCCTCTGCCATTTTTTTAAACATAGCATCATCAATTGGATTGAGAAGTTTAACCTCTTCTCTAATTTTTTCTTTAGGTGCCATAGCCTCTACTACCGAAAAGATTAAAAAAATAGATGAGTTATATTAAAAGTTAGAATGTTAAAGATAAACACAAATAATAGAAAGGATTTACCTAATTTAAGGTTAAGATTAGGTTTTCTACGAAATTTTAAAAGAAATCCGCGATCTACAATCTAGCCAGATAACCAGTCAAATGCAACCGTTTCCGAAAAAGAGATATAAATGTACTTTGGTAAAACAAAATATCCCAGAGCAATTCTAATAGACAATAAGCCAACCCAAACCTAGTATGATCAAACATTGCAAAAAATAAAACAAAATCCATGACACCAAAGCCAAGTGCCGACAAAATCAGACTTTCCACTTACTTTAAAAAAAAATCTCAAAGTCTATGCTCATACTGCAAGACTCTCTCCATTCTAGGGATTTGGCTAGCAATTCGCCTAAAACAATTTCAGCACAAATGAGCTTAAATCAAGCAGTCTAAAAATTAGCAGGTCTAATTTCTCTAATACGGATCAGCTAGCACAAAACTACCACAAATCAGGAAAAATCGCATCTATCCGTAATAGTCTAAAAATTTAAGCGCCACATAGCCTGTCCCCTTCACTCGCTAAAAAAAATCGCAAAAGCCAATCAGCCCCAAGATAATAAGATGAACTCACATCAGAAAAAGAAGGGCAAAACTGGGAAAAGGACAACATAGAAGAATTTCAAACGGCCTAGCTTAAAATCTAAGGCTAGCCAAAAAACTTATCCAACCAGAGATCTCATCTAGCCAAAAAATCGCCAAAACCAAAAAACTTTGGATCCAAGGCCAAGACTTAGGCTAGGAAAAATGAGAATGATCCAATCCCAAAAAAACACAGACGCTTATAAACCAAGATTGTCCGGCACACAGCCACAGAAACTTATTTGCCACTACGATCAAGTGTCGATACAATCAGTTTACGCTACGCTTTCTACGAAAACTAGCTTGCCAGCTGCTTAGCCAGGCCAACTTTTTATTCCAAAACACGTAGCAGATCTTTCGTTAAATCTACACCTAACAGATATTTTGGAGGAAGCTCTTTTTAATTTAGAGCTATTACTACCTATGCAAGTTTTAGTTACGCCAAGATCCTTTGGCAAACATAATCCCCAATTGTTCGACACCTTAACCCGCGCTGGCCTTGAAGTTATCCGTAACGATACCGGTGCTATTTTAAGCCAAGACGCCATGATCGCAAAGATCAAAGACTGCCAAGGGGTGATTGTCGGAGTTGATCCCCTCAATAAAAAAGTTTTGGATGCCGCCCCCAAATTGCAAGCCATTGCCAAATATGGTGTTGGCCTCGATAACATTGATCTTGAGGAATGCGCCAAACGTAAGATCAAAGTCTCCCGTACCGTTGGAGCCAACAGCAACGCTGTAGCTGATTATGCTCTAGGTCTCATGCTAGCTGTCGCCAGAAAAATTCCCCTCATCAATGCCAAATGCCACCAGAAAGACTGGGGTAAAATAACAAGTCTTGATCTCTATGGCAAAACCCTAGGCATCATTGGCCTTGGCGCGGTTGGCAAATGTGTGGCTAAACGTGCCCAAGGCTTCTCCATGAACATTTTAGCCTATGATGTCTATCAAGATCCAGACTATGCCAAGGAAAACAACCTAACCTACACTGACCTAGATACGCTCTTAAAGACCAGTGACTTTATAACGTTACATGCCCAATTGACGGTCGACAATCATCATATGCTTGATGCGGCCAAGCTAGCTCTTATGAAAAAAACGGCCATTTTTATCAATACGGCTAGGGGCGACCTAGTGGATGAGAATGCACTTTTGGATCTACTTAAAGCCGGTTCAATCTATGGTGCGGGCTTAGATGTCTTTAGCGCTGAGCCACCACAAGATCCAGCTTGGTATACCTTGGATAATGTGGTTTTAGGCTCCCACTGCTCATCTTCAACCATCGGGGCCACCGAAACAATGGGTGAGCTAGCCACAAACAATCTTTTACGGGATCTCAATTTGATCTAGTAAACATAGGCAAAAAAACTACCAAAAAGGCCGTCAAACACGCATTGCAAATACAAACTGCAATGCGTGTTTGGCGGCTTTATCATCAAGGCAATTGGCCAAAAACCTTATATTTACTTACAGTCGGCTAAAAAGACCTAAGGCTAAAATCTTGCAACCATGGCCAAAAAATTAACACCAAAGGGGCAAAAATTTATATCCTAGAGGCAAAAAATGCGAGCCTTGGACTATTTAAGGTTCCGCACGGCCACATACCAGCCTGCAGATTTAGCGAGCATTTTTTGAGCCTGAGAGGCTACAATTTGCGGCTCCTTGATATATCCTTCAAAGAGCATACAGAAATCAAAGAGACTATCAATCATCTCTTTTAAAACTGCATCATTGGCATCAGCCTTAAATACGGCGAACATACTCCTAAGCAGAGGATGATCACGATTCACTTCAAGATCACGCACCGGCAAAGAATCGTCTTTGCTCATGGCACGATAAAATCTCTCCATGGAATTGCTTAGACCTTCTTTCGAGACCAACACTGCCGGACTATCAGCTAATTTTTGGGAAACACGCACTTCGCCGACTTTATCACCCAACTCTTTCTTGATGTGGGCCACAAGATCATCAAAGATCTTTGTATCGGCTTCAGAAAGAGGCTGTTCCTCTTTTTCTTCAGCGTCTTTCTCTAAATCTGGGAAATCCTTCAAGTCATCAATTTTAGCATTCTCGATGGACTTAAAGTTCCATTCCTTATACTTGTTCATGTTGCTCATGACGAAATCGTCAATGCTATCGTACAAGAACAAGACTTCCAAGCCTTTCTTCCTAAACATCTCCATGTGTGGATTGAGCTTGGCTGCTTGACGGTTATGGGAGGCTAAATACCAAATGGTCTTCTGTTTTTCTTTGCCGCGACTGATATAATCATCAATGCTCGTTAAAACATCTTGGCCTGCCTCGCCATCAGGCATGGCTGAGGAGTTGAAGCGGAAGAGGGCCGTGATCCGTTCATGGTTGGCATAGTCTTGATAGCCCAGTTTAAAGAGCTCGCGATGCACTTTCCAAAACTTCTCATACTTCTCAGGCTCGTCTTTGGCCATCTTCTCAAGCTGTCCCAAGGTCTGTTTGATCAAGACCTGCTTGATTTTCATGAGCAGGGTGTTTTCTTGCAGTGTTTCACGTGAAATATTTAGCGGCAAATCTTCCACGTCAACCACACCCTTCAAAAAGCCCAAATAGTCAGGCACAACATCTTTATTCTGATGTTGAATCAACACACGGCGACTATATAAATCCACACCCCAATGATCATCGTTAAGGACGCGCAGATCTTGCGGCTTATTGGGTATAAAGAGAAGGGCAGCAAACTGCACAGGCACATCAACTGCGATGTGCTGCACATTCATGGGCGGCTCACTCTCATAAGTCAAGGACTTGAAGAACTCAGTATACTGCTCTTCGGTCACACTAGATTTGGGTTCACGCCACAAAGCAGGTTGGGTGTTGACTTGATCTCCGTTAACAAAGATGGGGAAGGGGATAAAGGCAGAATGCTTTTTAATAACCGATTCAATGCGATATTGTTCTAAAAACTCCGTCGCATCTTCTTTCATATGCACTTCAATGACTGTACCACGGGCAGGCTTAGATTCGCTGCTCTTCTCAAGCGTATAGGTACCAAGACCATCGCTTGTCCAAACGTAGACGTCATTTCCACCATCCCCTTCAGGGAAAGCATAGCGCGAAGACACGGTGACCTTATCGGCCACCATAAAGACAGAATAGAAACCTACACCAAAACGACCTATAATATTGGACGCATCTTTAGCATCTGCGCCCTGATGCTCTTGATCAAAATCAGCCAAAAAACTTTCCGAGCCTGAACGGGCGATGGTGCCTAAATTATCACCAAGCTCAGTCTCAGTCATGCCGAGGCCCGTATCAAAAATCGTTAAAAGCTTTTTATCTTTATCCAAGTTAATGCGTATTTCTAGCGGCAAATCATCGCGAATGGGCTTTTCACCACGGTTGGAACGAAATCTCAATTTATCTAGAGCATCTGAGGCATTGCTAATTAATTCACGTAAAAATATCTCTCGATTAGTATATAAAGAATTGGTCAGAATATTCAGTACCTTACGTACTTCGGCACGAAATTCATGTTTATTTGCTTCTTCAGCCATTGTCTCCTCCTAAAAAACTTGACATGGAATTATATTAAGATCGCTGCCAAGTCAGTCAAGGGGGATAGCCAAATTTCTAAGTGCTAGAGGCGAAAAAATTAAAAAAAACCTAGGACCAATTTTTAAAAAAACACACCTTGAGAAAAAAGAGCCAAATGGCTATAAAGATGCTAGACCGACAACCGTAGGGGGCGTCTCATGGACGTAGTTATGCTATCGCGGCTGCAATTTGCCGCAACGGTTTTTTTCCATTTCATCTTTGTACCACTGACACTGGGTTTATCAGTGCTCGTGGCCTTTATGGAGACTCGCTATTGCCAAACCGGTGACCCAGTTTGGAAACAACATACCAAATTCTGGGGTAAACTTTTCTTAATTAACTTTACTTTAGGCGTTGTCACCGGCATCACTCTAGAGTTTCAATTTGGCACCAACTGGTCCCGCTACTCGGAATATGTTGGTGATATTTTCGGCTCCCTCCTAGCCATCGAAGCCACGGTAGCCTTTTTCCTTGAGTCCACATTCTTAGCCATCTGGATTTTCGGCTGGAAGAAACTCAGTCGCAAGGCACACTGCGCCTGTATCTGGTTAGTAACGTTAGGTGGGAACATCTCGGCTCTATGGATCATCTTGGCCAATGGTTTTATGCAGCATCCTGTGGGCTATACCATCAATGCCGCAGCCAACCGCGCTGAACTGGCTAGCTTCCAAGATGTTTTTACCAATGGCTACGCTTGGGGTATGTATGCCCACACGGTAATTGCGGCCTGGGCCTTGGGCGGCTTTTTCGTGCTTGGTGTCTCTTCCTGGCATCTTTTACGCGACAATCAAACAGAGTTCTTTAAGCGCTCTTTCAAAATGGTTGCTCCCTGGACCTTTATCATGGCACTGCTTGTGGCCTTCACCGGCGACATTCATGGCAAAGATGTGGCTAAAACCCAACCGGCCAAGCTTGCCGCTATGGAAGCTCACTGGGAAACCCAAAAAGCTGTTCCCTTCCATCTTTTAGTTGTGCCTAGCACAGATGAAGAAAAGAATGCTGTTGAAGCAATCTCCATACCTAATCTGATGAGTTTCATCGCTTATGGAGATCCTGATGCCGAGATCAAAGGCTTAAAGGATTTTCCCAAGGAAGACAGACCTCCTGTTGGGCCAACTTTTTGGACCTTTAGGGCCATGGTCGGCCTAGGTATGCTGTTCTTGCTCCTCTCAGCTTGGGCCTTTTTCACTCGCAAAAACGAAACTTTCAATCGTAAACTTCTGACAGGCTTAGTCTATAATATCCCCTTACCCTACCTAGCCTTAGCCTTTGGCTGGGCAGTAGCTGAAATTGGCCGCCAACCCTGGATTGTTTACGGCTTAATGCGCACAAGTGATGGCGTATCGCCCTTACAAACAACCCAAGTCTCGATCTCATTTGTGGCCTTTATTATCCTCTACACCGTGCTTGGAATTTTAGATATTTATCTACTGCGCAAATATGCTATTCGCGGTCCTGAAGGTTCGGAGGGATAGTCATGCTCGAAACAATCTGGTTCATTCTCTGGATGCTATTGTGGGCAGTGTATTTTGCGCTTGATGGCTTTGACTTGGGCCTAGGCGCTCTTATGCCGTTCATCGCCAAAGAAGAAGATGATCGGCGCGTGATCTACCACGCAGCAGGCCCCTTCTGGGATGGAAACGAAGTCTGGCTCATTGCTGCTGGTGGCGTGACCTTTGCGGCTTTCCCCAAAGCCTATGCTGTTATGTTCAGCGCCCTCTATACTCCTCTTTTAATGCTTCTTTTTGCGCTGATTTTACGTGCAGTATCGTTTGAGTTCCGCGATAAAATTCTTAGCTATGGTTGGCGTACAGTTTGGGATTTTGTCCATTTTATCGTCAATCTGGTTGCCTGCATCCTCTTGGGTTGTGCCTTTGGCAATCTCTTCATGGGCATTCCTGTGGATGCTAACGGTGTCTTCCATGGCTCTCTCTTAGGCCTCCTCAATCTATATGGCCTAGCCACAGCACTCTTCTTTACTTGTTTCTTTATTCTCCATGGTGCCCTTTGGCTAGTCATCAAAAGCCAAGGTCAACTGCAAATTCGCGCTATTGCGACCTGCAATTTCATGTGGCCCTTAGTGCTGCTCATGGGACTCTTATTCATCTGGTTGACTTTAGCCCGCACCCAGCTGCTCAATAATTATCTGACCCATCCAGCTCTCTTTATCCTCCCGGTCCTAGCCGTAGCTGGCTTAGCCGGTGCTCGCCTCTTCCTAACTGCCGGCAAAGTTTGGCTGGCCTTTGCAAGTAACTGCATCTTCATTATCTGCCTAACATTTACTGGTGTTAGCGGTATGTTCCCAGGCATAGTCATCTCTTCTATTGATCCCAATGCCACAGTTACTGCCTTCAATGGAGCGTCTACCACCTTGACTCTCCAAATTATGTTAGGTGTCGTAGCCGTTATGGTGCCCATCGTCATTGCCTACCAAGCCTGGCTCTATCGCCTCTTTGCCCATCCAATTGATCCAAATGAGTTAGAAGGTCACTAAACGTCAATTACCCCACCCCATAAAGGGGTGAGGCTTGTAAGAAAATTACAAGCTTAATTGATTAGTCGGTATATTTAAGAAATATGCAGCCGTTTTTTCGAAATAGATTATAGGCACCAAGGGATGCTTCACAAGTTCCTTGC
>JAFSZE010000160.1 GCA_017455745.1 Desulfovibrionaceae bacterium
ATTTGAAATTCGTTTTCATTTTCCAACATTTTGTAAACTGGTGTAAAACTAAATCTGATAAATTATTAAATGCTGATATCAGCTGAGCTTTAAATATCTTACGTAAAAGTAAAGTTGTGGATCTTTCGATCCTATACAATAGAGGCGATGTGGATACGCCTATAAGAGTAAGGATTTCTTAAATCAAACTTCTTATGAAGCCACACCCCTTTATGGGGTGCGGTAGTTCACTTATGTCTTTATGATGCGTTCTTGCCGCCCTCCCCATATTTTTAGACTCATACATTTTTGAGTCTGCATCTTTGAACCTGAATTTTTAAGTCTATATTTTTGATGTGTCAAAATAAATAAGAGGCAAATAAATTGGACGTTACTCGCGCACGACACATAAAATGGCGCCTTGCCCCAAACTAAGATTCGCCACTAATAGGCGAATCTTAGTTTGGGGCAACTATTCTTGACCATCTTCGCTAGAATTTTCATCCAACCAGCCAGAAAGAGCATTAACTATTTTTCGCGCCTGGTCAGCACTGGAAATAACAAATTTTGATTTTAGACTATACTCGCCACCAGATTTGCGATAACGGCGAATAACATACTTGTCTGGGCCATAATCGCCGTCGGCATTACGCCATTCTTGATAGCGAAAAAGAATGGTAGACCAGGCGCCATTGGATAAAATAACTTTATCCAGCTCCTTAACAAGTAATTGGCCATCTTCTTCATATTCAACAGTTAAATCTTCAACCCTGTCACTCACAAAAGCCTCCCAAATAATAACAGGCTTAACTTGCCATTTATCTCAGAATTTAAAAATAAGCATGAGCTGATTTTAAAAAAGTATCTGCCAAGTAAAGATAAGTTATACCCAAAAGTTGTCAATAGATCTTAGAATATAAGCTGATGCTACTAGATCAAAAATAAGGTTTAGCGACGTTTTTGGAAAAAATTTTGCAGCATAGTTGCGCACTCAACACTCCGCACGCCACCCATATGCCAAATAGGGGGGCCTAAAACGCAGGGTCCATCCAAATATTCGACTCTTGAAACAATGGCACCAGCCAATGCATCCAAACACCCGTAAACAACACCAGCCACTCTGGCTAAAACCAAGGCCGCTGCGCACATAGCACAGGGCTCTAAAGTAACAACAAGGATACAATCATTAAAGCGGTAGTTGCCTATTTTTTGACCAGCTCTGCGTAAAGTAACAATTTCAGCGTGCCCTGACACATCACAATTGCCAATGCACTCATTGTGACCTTGGCCTAAGATTTGGCCCGAAGCATTAACTAATACACTACCAACAGGTACTTCGCAGCAATCATACGCTAGTTTTGCCTCTTCCAACGCTAGATCCATCAATTCTTCCCAACTAAATGCTCCTGGCGCTTTAGGGATGGGATGGGCTAGCTTGAAAGGTCTAAAACGGCTAAACGATGATGCGCTTACGGATGATCTTGTAAACATCTTCCGGTGTGTCGCAAACGCTAATTAGATCCTCAACTTCGGAATCTTTGATATACCCTCTCTCAACTAGGCTAGCCGAAATCCAATCAACTAGACCCTGCCAAAAACTTGAGTCATAAGATAGTTTTTACGCATTTCTAACAATCTAAGGTTTTTATATCCTACGGATGCGTTGACTTTAGTGCCGTCCAAAAGTCGTATATCCATTCTAGCCTTTTGAACGTCTACCAAATATAAAACATATTTGACCTTTCCA
>JAFSZE010000161.1 GCA_017455745.1 Desulfovibrionaceae bacterium
AAATAGCAAACCTTAGGCGCACAGGCACCTGAAAGATCGGCGTAGCGGATAAGTGTGCATATTAACATGGAGTCCCATAACCAGACGGATCTACGAATGTAAAGAGGGCGGGTAATGAAGGAAAAGCCGGTATTCTTAACCCGGATAGGTCTTGCAATGGCTAGATGTCTTTCTCTTTCCTCACCATCAATGATTTCTGTCACAGAAACGCTAAAATTAGGATCTGTCTATAAATAAGTTGTCGTTTTCTAGAAGAAAAAAAGGGATGCACAGAGCGTCACTTCTGTATTTAATTTTCCAGAGTTTTGTATATTATTTTTTAGGCAGATCCGTATAGAAATCTTGGATAACAAGATCAATCTATTACCTAGGGGAAATTGCTGAAAGCGACTATTTTTTTTCTATAAGAAAGATATAGGGTTTTTGGTGGTTGTAGAAAACCACGGGAATTTGAGATGTAATATTAATTTAATAGTGCAGGATTATTTTTAATGGGATTATTTTAAGAGTTTAGGTTTTGCATATTTTAACACATTGCGAATTTTTAGTTCTGTTCAGCTATTTATTGCTGCTTATATAATTCAAGGTTTCTATTATTCTTGAAGCAGATTTTTTTTAATATAATTCTTGCAATTTTTAAAAATAGAAAATCAAGATAGTTTTCCATCTTGATCTTTTTTTTGCTGTCAATTGTAGCTTTTAAAGATTTTTTGAATAAAGGTCACTTTATGCAAAGCAATGCTTTCCCTGCCTACCGAGGACGTTTTGAATATGTTTGTCTTGGCTGTGGTCAAAGACTGCCAGGCGATAGCCTCTTTTATACTTGCCCCCATTGTGGGGGAGTTTTTTTGTTGGAAGATTTAAATTTTGCCGAGCTAAAGTTGACTAGCGGTCAGGGCTGGCGAGATATATTTGATGAGCGAGCCAAAACGGCCAATCCTAAGCTTAGGGGCATTTTCCGTTATTATGAGTTGTTGGCCCCGATCTTTGAGGAAGAAGACATTGTCTATTTGGGCGAGGGTTTGACGCCGATAGTTGCGGCTTCCAAAGCCCTAGAGGCTTATGTGGGGCAACCTTTAGCCTACAAAAATGATGGCCAAAATCCCAGTGCATCTTTTAAAGATCGCGGTATGGCCTGTGCCTTTAGTTTTTTGAAGTGGCTGTGTCGGAAAAATAATTGGGATGAAGTTTTGACGGTCTGTGCCTCAACAGGTGATACTTCAGCCGCCGCAGCTCTTTATGCAGCTTATGTGGGCGAGCCATTAAAAAGTGTTGTTCTTTTGCCCCACGGTAAAGTGACACCAGAGCAGCTCTCCCAGCCTTTGGGCAGCGGAGCTCGGGTTTTAGAATTGCCAGGTGTTTTTGATGACTGCATGAAAGTTGTTGAGCTTTTGGCAGAAAATTATCGCGTAGCTTTGCTCAATTCAAAGAACAGCTGGCGAATTTTGGGCCAAGAATCTTATGCCTTTGAAGTTGCGCAGTGGTACAACTGGGATGTGAGTGATCTGGCGCTTTTTGTGCCCATCGGCAATGCCGGCAATGTGACCGCCATTATGGCTGGCTTTTTGAAGATGCATGATCTAGGGATCATTGAAAAATTGCCGCGTATTTTTGGCGTGCAGTCTGAACATGCCGATCCTGTTTATCGCTATTATTCAAAGCCGATAGACCAGAGAAACTATGCTGCAGTTGAGGTTAAGCCTAGTGTGGCCCAGGCGGCCATGATTGGAAATCCAGTTTCTTTTCCGCGAGTCAAAGCCTTGGTTGAAAAATATACTGCTTTGGCCGGGGATCAGGCATTTAATGTTGTTCAGGTCAAAGAGCAGGACATCATTGAAAGTATGCTTTTGGCTAACCGTCATGGTCATATTGCTTGTACGCAAGGTGGCGAATGTTTGGCTGGCTTGCGTAAGGCCAAAGAAGCTAAGCTTATTTCTGCCAATGAACTAGCTGTCTTAGATGCCACAGCCCATAGCTTAAAATTTTCGGGCTTCCAGCAGATGTACTTTGCCAATACTTATCCTGCAGGCTATGGCATAGCCCCCAAGACAGAATTGAGCAACAAGCCTGAACTGCTTTTGCCCGAAAATGCACGCAGTGGTGTAGATGCCAAGGAATTTGCCAAACTTGGAGCTCAAGCTGTAGTTGATCGCCTAGGCTTGCAGAAGAAGTAGCTATATGGTCAATAGCGATATATCTATTTTTTAAGACGGTTGCGATTTTAGAATTGCCACAGAGTTTTGTTTAAGATGATCTGTTATATATTTGCGGTGAGAACCCACACGCTTGCGTGTGGGATGAAAGCCGCCTTTTTGACTTGACAAAAACATAGATTTGAGCGAAATTAAAATATTTTAATAACTTAATATCAGGGCGATTGACTGTACGTCCTTGGCTTACAGCCAGAAATTTACCGCTAATGTGGTCGTTGGACTGCAAGGTCAATGAAAGTCTTGATTCAAACAGATTTACACCTGTAACTCCAAAGTCTGAAAATGATGTACGATTGCAGGCTACGCTTGGTAATCAGAACCCCACGGGCTTGCCCGTGGGAGCAGTCAGTTTTAAAGATTAGCGCCACAACGAAGCAAGTTTTTAGAGTTTAGAACAGCCAAAGAAGTGTCGTTTGAGGCTTGTTTAGATTTCTAGAAACTAGAATTGCCCAAAAATTTTTGGTTAAGAGAGGCTGGATTTTAATCTGCTCTTGCGATTAATTAGCCACGATAAAGGCTTCGGGATATTTGCGGCGAAAATAATCGAGCTTGTCCTCTACTTCAGGATCATGGATGGGGCCTGCTTGTACATTCCACAACCCATTACTGCCATAGAAGGTTCGAGTTTGGTTACCCATTTCTTCAAGTTCCAATCCGACCTTCTTGGCATTTTTTCTTTTAGTGAAGGCACCCACCTGAATGAAATAGCTTGAATGATCCAACGAACTTTCCTCTACCTTTTTGACCTTTTTCCTAGTCAAAGCTTCCACTAAGACTTTTCCAGAGCCAGGTCCAATTATGGCCAGTTCCTTGGCGCCAGCTTTGGAGATATCAATCAAGCGTTTGTCGGAGAAAGGACCGCGATCGTTGACCCGGACAACAACTGTCCGGTTGTTTTTTAGATTGGTTACTTTGACTTTTGTGCCAAAGGGCAGCGTTTTATGGGCGCAGGTGAAATCGTTTTGATCATATTTTTCACCAGAGGCTGTGGATTTGCCATTGAATGATGGGCCATACCAAGAGGCTATGCCAACCTCGCGATATCCGTCAGCCGATCGTAAGGGATAGTAGGTTTTCCCCCTGACTGTGTAGGGATCAAAGTGGGAGCGGCGTTTTGGAGCGGAACCACAGCCTGAAAGTACTAAGGCTATGCTTAGTAACAAGCAGAGGATCAGAAGATATCTTGCCACCGTTAACTCCTAACCATTTTGAGGCAAGTGGTAGCCTAAAATTTAGTGCTATGGACCTTCAAAAAACTTGCAGTATCTAGGCGTAAAAAAGCCTAGCTCTAAAAAGAGAGATCATTGCCAAAAAGATGAATATTACGTCTCCCGCGTAATTTTGGACCAAGTTTGGAATAGATCGATCTGCCCTCTTTTGTCGTAAAAGTTTTCTTTTAGTTTGCCGTTTGATCAGTTTCGAGCAGTGCTTTAGCTAGCGTAAGATCATACAGCTCCAGAGGTTTTTGTTTGGAGTCACGCTCTTGTTCATAGAGGGCATTGGCCTTGGTAATCACATCATATGAAATCCAGGGATGTCGTTCCCAAACTTCAGGCTGTTTTTCCATCCAGAGACGAAATTCGATTTCACCAGAAGCTGTTTCTCTGACATACATACGAGTTGTCCGGTCTTGTAAGTCTGGAAAATAGTAGAGACCCAATTCATCTTTCATTTTTTTTCAGCGCCAAACAAGTTTTCATGATTTTTGATGCTACTTGTTGTAAAGCGCCGCCTCCATATTCGGGCTAGCTAAATGATGTAGGAAGTTTACAAATTTAGACAATTTTGAAATTTGTAAACAAAAGTATATCTAAAAAATAGTTAAAAAGTATTTAAAAGAAGTAGAGTAAAACAACTGTATTGTTATCAATATTGTAAGATGCTGCATTATGATCAAGTCGTTACTTAGGATCTACTATTTATGAGGGTTTTAGGTCAAAGCTTGCTTTGGTAAATCGATTTTCTAAATTTTTCATAATATATATCTACGCTAAGTAGCTTAAGGAATATTTTAAGTCTTTTGATACTATAACAGATTAGCTTTTTTCTCAAGGCTATTTATTTTTGAAATTAAGAAAATTTCGATCAAAACTTTAAATGTTTTCAATAATTAGTTTTTCTTAAGCTTAAAATATCCCGAGAAACCTTTTGGTCAGCTTAAAGTCTAGACAGAAGCGCTTAGTCTTTTCTAAAGCCTTTCTGCTTGCCAAAAAAATCTGAATGGATTATAAAAGGTTGGCTATCTTTTGGTCTAGGCTCAAGGCTTGGTGCCAGTTGCCAACAATTGGGCCAAAGATTCTTTTCGTTTTACGCTTATGCTGTTTGTACTAGAGCTGCATTGGGTCTAAAAAATTTTTTGAGCTCTTAATTTTAGTTGTAAGCGTAAATTTAGAGAAATTATCTGTTGAACCATATTCATAAAATACCATGGGGCGGCACGGGAATCTACGCCTGTGGAGAGAGTAAAGATAGCGATCGTTCCTTTAAAGGAATTAGAGCTCTTCTCATTGAAGCAGGAATCTCTCGGCTCTATAGGCTGCGATAACTTTGAAAAAATCTGCTAGACCAAGAGTCTGGCAAAATACGGGCATACTTCTTTCGTCTATAGAGGGGGAGACTTTTGCCCAAATTAAGTTAAACTACAGTGGAGGTATGGCAATGGCGAAATTTCAGACCCCATTGTTGGACCAGCTTGAAAGCGGCCCTTGGCCAAGCTTTGTGTCCGACATTAAACAGGAAGCTGAATCACGGGCAAAAAATCCCAATGGTTTGGATTATCAGATTCCCGTTGATGCTCCTGAGGACCTGCTAGGTCTTGTGGAACTTTCCTACCGCGATAAAGAAACGCACTGGAAACATGGCGGTATCGTGGGTGTGTTTGGTTACGGTGGTGGTGTCATTGGTCGTTACTGTGACCGCCCTGAAGAATTTCCTGGTGTGGCCCATTTCCATACCATGCGCATCAATCAACCCGCTGGTAAATATTATACCACTGATTTCTTGCGCCAATTGTGCGACATTTGGGATCTGCGTGGCTCTGGCATTTTGAATATGCATGGTTCCACCGGTGACATCGTCTTCTTGGGCACCCAAACTCCCCAATTGGAAGAGATCTTCTGGGAATTAACCCACAAGATGAACAATGACTTGGGCGGATCAGGTTCCAACTTGCGTACACCTGCTGCCTGTGTTGGTATGAGCCGCTGCGAATTTGCCTGTTATAATACCCAAGATATCTGCTATCAGCTGACTCAAGACTACCAAGACGAACTCCATCGCCCCGCTTTCCCCTACAAGTTTAAATTTAAATTTGATGGCTGTCCTAACGGTTGCGTCTGTGCCATGGCCCGCTCTGACTTTGCCGTGATTGGTACTTGGAAAGACGATATCAAGATCGATCAAGAGAAAGTCAAAGCTTACGTTGCCGGTGAATTTAAACCCAATGCTGGCGCCCATGCCGGTCGTGACTGGGGTAAATTCGATATTCAAAAAGAAGTTGTTGATCTGTGCCCCTCACACTGCATGAGCTGGGATGGTTCTAAACTGTCCATTAAGACCAGTGACTGTGTGCGCTGTATGCACTGCATCAACACCATGCCTCGTGCCTTGCACATTGGTGATGAGCGCGGCGCTAGCATTTTGGTCGGTGCTAAGGCTCCTGTGGTTGAAGGCGCTCAGATGGGTTCATTGCTCGTGCCCTTTGTTCCTGTTGAAGCTCCCTATGATGAGATCAAAGAGATCATCGAAAACATTTGGGATTGGTGGATGGAAGAAGGCAAGAACCGTGAGCGCGTCGGTGAAACCATGAAGCGTTTGTCATTCCAGAAGCTTCTGGAAGTCACTGGAATTGAGGCTCAACCGCAACAAGTTAGATCGCCTCGTGCCAACCCCTTCATCTTCTTTAAGGAAGAGGAAGTGCCTGGTGGCTGGACTCGTGACATTAATAAATTTCGTGAACGCCATCAACGCTAGGATAAGGGAGACGCAATCATGGCTTTTATCTCAACTGGATACAATCCTCAGAAACCAATGGAAGGCCGTATTTCTGATATTGGCCCTCGCAAGTATGATGAATTTTTTCCAGAAGTCATCAAAAAGAATTTCGGTAAATGGGTTTACCATGAAATTCTCCGTCCTGGCGTTTTGGTGCATGTAGCCGAGAGTGGTGACAAAATTTTCACTGTCCGTGTTGGTGGCGCTAGAACCATGACCATCACCCATGTGCGTGAAATCTGCGACATCGCTGATAAATATTGCAATGGTCATGTACGCTGGACAACTCGTAGTAATATCGAGTTCCTCTGCGAAGATGAAGCCTTACTTGACAAGCTCTGCGAAGATTTGCAGTCCCGCAAATTCCCCGGTGGCTCCAACAAATTCCCCATTGGTGGTACAGGCGCTGGCGTGAGCAACATGATTCACACCCAAGGCTGGCTCCATTGCCACACCCCCGCTACCGATGCTTCTGGCCCGGTTAAATGCGTCATGGACACCCTCTTTGACGAATTCTGCAATATGCGTTTGCCTGCTCCTGTGCGTGTGTCTTTGGCTTGCTGCATCAATATGTGCGGCGCCGTGCATTGCTCAGACATCGGTTTAGTTGGTATTCACCGCAAACCTCCGATGATCGACCACAAATGGGCTGACCAACTTTGCGAAATTCCTCTGGCCGTTGCTGCCTGCCCCACAGCCGCTGTGCGTCCGACCAAGATCGAACTCGATGGTGCTAAGGTCAATACTGTGGCCGTTAAAGAAGATCGCTGTATGTACTGCGGTAACTGCTACACCATGTGCCAAGCCATGCCCATCGCTGACGCCGAAGGTGACGGTATCGCCATCATGGTCGGTGGTAAGGTTTCCAACCGTATTTCCATGCCCAAATTCTCCAAAGTCGTTGTTAGCTACATCCCCAACGAGCCTCCACGTTGGCCTCAATTGACTGCCAAAGTCAAAAAGATCGTTGAGGTTTATGCTAAGAATGCTAACAAGTATGAGCGTTTGGGTGACTGGGCTGAGCGGATTGGCTGGGAGAAATTCTTTGAATTGACCGGCTTTGAGTTCACCCACCACTTGATCGACGACTTCCGCGAAGCTTCCTACAATACCTGGCGTCAAAGCACGCAATTTAAGTTCTAGTTTTTTAGTTTGATATAAGCCGACGATGTCAATGATATCGTCGGCTTAAACCTAAATTTCCAGAATTTTGTGTGTAAGTTTTGTTTAAGTAACATTCTTTTTGTGCTAAAAAAATTTGCGCACACGGTTCTGGAAATTTCAGGCTAAAATCGACTTCTGCTAGTCGTAGAAATTGTGCGGCCATATATTGGCCAATTTGGTATAAATTCATAGAGTTGATACTCAGTTTTTTCCCTATAATTTGGGAGTGTCAGCTTGTTCACTTTTTGAAGGAGTAATTCCATGGCCGATGAAGATGTTGTCCTTGATTTTTTGAAAGGTAAATCTGCTGCCAAATCCAAATTCTATTTCAAGGATTTTTTGGCGCTCTTTCCGGATAAAGGACCTCGCGAAGTGAAGAAAGTTTTGACCAAATTGGTCAATGAGGAAAAACTTGAGTTCTGGTCTTCTGGTTCAACCACCATGTATGGTTTGAAAGGCGCCGGAAAACAAGCTCATACCGAAGGCGAAGAGTAGAATATATTGCGCTCAAGAGACTTCGGGTTTTTGGCAGCCCTCAAAGAATAAGGCTTTGTTAAAAAGCAAACTTCTTTGGAATCTTAAGATTGCTTTAAATCGAGGGAGTGTCAAGCTCAAGAATATAGCCCCATTGGAGTTTTGAGATTTATCTTGAAACTCAGATGGGGACTTGTGCTTTTTTTAGTTTTGGCGCGTTTTAAGACGCCTCCCCTTGAAGCTATTTCATGCTTTTTTAACTGTCTGCTGCGATTTTTTAGCCAAAAAGTCATAAGACCGTGGACAGAAGAGTTCTGATCGGAGTTCTGACAGGATTTCTGCCAGCGCCAGATTTTTTTACTAGTGCTAGGTTCTTATTAGAGTTCATTTTTCATGCCGCAACTTAAGTTGTGGCTTTTCTAGTTTGGAGGATTTGTGGCCAGATCTTTTCATGTGGGCGAAAAGACCCAAAAATGGCTTGGGGCAGCGGCCATAAGAGTCATTGAGACTGCTTTGGCCAATAAGCCTGTTGAAGTATTTGCGCCTAGTGCTGAAGAATTTGATCCTGAAGAGTTGGCCATTTTGATGGCCAATGGTGGCGTTTTTGTGACATTAAAGATCAACCACAATTTGCGTGGCTGCATTGGCACAATCTTGCCCTATGAGCCTTTGTTTCAGAATGTGCATCGCATGGCCTATAGTGCAGCCTTTAAGGATCCTAGATTTTTGCCATTAACTCAAGCCGAGTGGCCTAACTGCAACGTCGAAATTTCCGTTCTGTCCGATTCGTCTCGCTGTGAAGATCTAAATCAGATTGAGATTGGTCGTCACGGTCTTATTTTGCGCTACCAGTCCCATTCTGGCGTTTTTTTGCCCCAGGTGCCTGTGGAACAGGGCTGGAACCGTGAACAGTATTTGGATCATTTATGTCTTAAAGCTGGGGTTGTGCCTGGTACGTGGAAGAAACCTGAGTGCCAGATCGATTGGTATGAAGCGTTTGTCTTTAACGTGCGCTAAAGTTTTGGTTGACTCAGAAACAATTGCCTAACAACCAATTGCTAACAACTAGGCCAGATTGCTTTTATTTTTCGTGCGTTGAGCTCTTGAATGTGTTTAGCTTTTCGTGCTATTGCTTTTTTCAAGCAAACGAAATGCTGACATTTTCTGCTTGCGTTTAGCCTGAGCCTAAATTTTAAGCTGTATGAGCCTCTTTTGGCAGCTGTTTGTTGTCTTTTGTTTGATGTAAATTGTGCATTAAAAAGATCTTTTGGGCTCGCGGCCAAGCCAGAGTAGCTATATTTTTCAAATGACTGTATCTCAAGTCTTCGAGAATATTTTTTCCAACCTTCAGTTCAGGAGTGAGTAGTATGCCTTTAGTAGGACCAAAAGAGATGTTCGCCAAAGCCTATGCTGGCCAGTATGCCATTGGTGCTTTCAATGTGAACAACATGGAAATCATCCAAGGCATCATGCAGGCCGCAGCGCAAGAAAAATCTCCGGTCATTCTTCAGGTTTCTGCTGGTGCACGCAAATATGCTGGGCAAGGCTACATCATGAAACTTGTGGAAGCTGCCTTGGCCGATGATCCCAGCGTGCCTGTTTGTGTGCATCTAGATCACGGCCCAAGCTTTGAGATGTGCCGCGATTGTATCGACGGTGGCTTCACCTCGGTTATGATTGATGGTTCCCATTTGCCCTATGAAGAAAATGTGGCCATCACCAAACAGGTGGTTGAGTATGCACATCCCAAAAATGTCTGGGTCGAAGCTGAACTTGGTAAATTAGCTGGTGTGGAAGAGCATGTGTCTTCTAACGAGCATATCTACACAGACCCAGATCAGGCAGTTGACTTTGTCAAACGTACTGGCTGCGATTCCTTAGCCATAGCCATTGGTACTAGCCACGGAGCCTACAAATTTAAGGGCGATGCTCAATTGGATTTTCCAAGACTCCAGATCATTTCCGATAAATTGCCCAATTATCCTCTAGTTTTGCACGGAGCCTCCAGTGTCCCACAAGAATTTGTGGAATTGTGCAATAAATTTGGCGGTCAAGTGGGCGGAGCCAAGGGTGTGCCTGAAGAGATGTTGCGTCAGGCTGCTCGCATGGGCGTTTGCAAAATCAACGTCGATACCGATATTCGCTTGGCCTTAACAGCCTGCATTAGACAGTATTTTAGAGAGCATCCCGAACAATTTGATCCCCGCTCCTACTTGAAACCTGCCCGCGAAGCTGTGAAAAATATGGTTGCGCACAAGATTCGCGACGTGATGGGTTCCTCAGGCAAGGCTTAAAGTTTAAACTATCTTTTTGGCCACAGGCTGCCTAAGATTTTTTCTCTTTGGCAGTGGATCTAGCTGATTTGCTGCCAAAACAAAAATTTTTCTAGCCAAGAGCGTGCGTGGAATTATATTTTTTTGTCTACATTTTTCGCTATCTTGATCCGTAAGTCTTAACGGATCCGTAAATCTTAAGAGATGCGTAAATTTTAAGTGCCACGTAAGTTTTAAGAGCTTTTTTGAAGATGATGAGCAAAGCCCATGGTTTTAGCCAGGTGAAGATGGTCAAAAAAGCTTGTTTGCGCTCTTGTTTAGTCTTTTTAGGTCCAGGAATTTTGTTTCTGAAAATCCGTTTGGAGGGATCAGATGGCAGTGAAAATTGGTATCAATGGTTTTGGCAGAATTGGCCGCTATCTTTTGCGTCTTTGTGCAAAAGATCCGGATATTCAAGTCGTTGCCATCAATGCACGGGCTCAGAATGATGCCTTAGCCTATCTTTTTCGCTATGACTCCACCTATGGCGTCTATCCAGGCGAGGTGCTTTACGATCATGAAGGCTTGATCGTTGATGGCCGACATATTACTGTCACACGCTGTGAGATGGGCAAATGGGAATGGAAGGCTTTGGGTGTTCAGATTGCCGTTGAAAGCACCGGTAAGAACAAAGATCGTGAGGGCCTAAGCCAGCATTTGGACTGTGGTGCTCAAAAAGTCGTCATTTCAGCACCAGGTAAAGGTGTGGATGCCACCATTGTTATGGGTGTCAATGAACACCTCTACAACAAGGATATGACCATTCTCTCGGCTGCCTCCTGCACCACCAACTGCTTGGCGCCAGCTGCCAAAGTCATCAATGATAACTTTAGCGTCATCCACGGCATGATGACCACAATCCATTCCTACACCATGAGCCAACGCATCTTGGATGGCTCACATAAGGATTGGCGTCGTGGCCGGGCTGCTGGAGTGTCTATGGTCCCATCAAGCACGGGCGCTGCCATTGCTGTGGGCCAAGTTATTCCGGAATTGGCTGGTAAATTGACCGGTATTTCGGTTCGTGTGCCAACTGTTGACTGTTCCTTGGTTGATTTGACCTGTTTGGTTGAAAAAGAGTGCGATGTGGCGTCGGTCAACAAAGCTTTGAGTGAAGCTAGCCGCTCCTTCATGAAAAACAACATGGGCTTTAGTGATGAACCTCTGGTCTCCATCGACTATCGTGGCAGCATTTACGGCGGCGTGGTTGATGGTCTATCCACCCAAGTGATCGATGGCAATATGCTTAAGCTTTTGATCTGGTATGATAATGAATCAGGCTTTACCAATCAGCTCTTACGCTTGATTCGCAAGGCAGCCAGCGATTTATAAGCCGAATGATGACTTGTACGGCGGCCAGTGATTTTTGCGAGAGCAGTGATTGTAGGCAGACAGTGACTTCTATAGCGGACAAAGATTGGTAGAAATTTTTTTAAAAGAGCTTTTTTACGACCTCTAAATAAAGGCTTTAGGGGTCGTATTTTTTTATTTTACGCCAAATAAAATATTTTCGACGCGTCAAAACAAAAGCAGAAAATTTTGCCTTTTTGCACAAAGCCTTGAAAATAGCCGCTGCGGGAAATTTTTTACAATTTTAGTTGACACGATTGCCAAGATATGTCATGATAGGCATAATTCTCTATTAGCTAAACTGGCAGAGTGTTTTCGAGCTAGTTTGGCGTAGTTTTGTTGTCTTAAGAACTAGCTAAAAATGTTTCTTTGTATGTTTAACACAGACTGATTTTTTAGTTAAAGCATATGTTTTGCGCATAAATTGATAGTTGTAAGGATAGTGTAGTGATGAACAGAAAAAAATTGAAAACTAAACAAGGCAGATCAATTTCTTTTTGTTGAAAGTGCATTTTTGGGCATGGTCTTTTTTTACGGCCAATTGATTTTTTTACTTTAAAAAGATTAAAAAAGCCTTCTTTACATATTTTTTTAAAGTTGCTATCTTCCCAAAAAATAAAATATACTTTCTTTCATTTCAGATGTTTCTTCTAAAATCTTCTTAAGAGTTAATGGTAACAAGTTTCTATCTTTAGGTTGTTGTTATCTCATATGTTTTGATAAGTCTTATGTTTGGATTTGGCGGTTATTAGTTTTTATTGTGTGATTAGGTTTTGGGTGTTCGTATTTTTTTAGAGGTGCGCAAATATAGATTATAGAGCCACATTTTTAAACCATACGTCATAGATATTTTCTAGGCTTTTTATATTTTTTTATATTTTTTATATTTTTCGCCTAAAAGATTGTTAGATTTTTATATCGGTATAACTTCTATGCTTTTGTAATATTACCCATTTAAGCTATCAGTAATGATAATTTGATTGATTTTGGGAATTTTATATCTATTGGAAATAAGCTAACTAATTCAATCACTTCAACCAACACAATGCATATCTAACCTAGCAACGCAATTAGATCATTGTTGGCAGTTTTTTTAAACTTTTTTAGCTAAAAGTTTTAGTTTGGCACGTGGGTCATTTATCTTTATTAATAATTTTATCACTAATATTTTCCTGCTATGGCCCCATAACTGCAACCCCAAATTGCTAATTAGGAGAATCGTTATTATTTGGTGTATTTCAAATTTTTAGCGTACCTAGCAATGATACGGTTTCAGAACAAGGTTTAGAGCGAAAAACATGATTATATCGTGGAGATTAGTGCTATAATACGAGGAGTCATATATTGCGCTACGGTATTAAAAAATGGTCATCAAATGAGAGGTCTAAAACATCCCTTAAAGCCAGGTTTGAATATCAAGCTTTAGTTTATCAACAATCTTTGATTGCTGATTTTAAACGTTTGCGTCAAACACTTAAGTTTACGCAGGCAGCATTGGCTGAATCTGTGGGCATATCACAACCGGTTTTGACGCGCATCGAAACGAGCGTCTCGACTCCACTGCTAAGTACGATTCTTCTTCTTTTGGCTGCTATGAACCGCAAACTGGCCATCGTTCCGTTGGATTACGAATCTGGCCAAGGTATCCAGCCCACAGATCTTGATGATCATAAATACTACTAGCAAGACCAATCTCTAAATTTACAGCTTGCTTTTGCCTAGTGCATTTATGGGCCGCTTCTTGCGGCTAATCGGATCATTTTTTCTCTAAGCACTGTTTTGTTAATTGATCTTAAATCCCAACCCAACCCCAACCAGACAAGGTTTTGAAAACAAGATCTTTAAGCACTAGGTGCTGGGTTTGATATGTTTTCAAGTCGTCTTGTGTTCATGGTCAGACTAGCTTTGCGGATATTTGAGATCCACACACTCCCCGCAGTGCGTAAATGCGCAATCCGAACATTTTTTTAGGTGTTGTTGAGTCGTTTTAACCAAAATTTAAGCTTGATTTTGGAAATTTGGGCTCAAGATCTTTTTTAGGCTTAATCCTTCTAAAAGGCTTGTCATTTAGAGCATCCTTTTCCCACAGATCCAAGCGATTAAGCAAGCAGGCCTGCTTGATGCTTAAAATTTTTATCTTTTGCCCTTTTTAGGATGGAGCTTTTTGCATAAAGCCTAAGAATCTTTTTTTTGAGGCATCTTTTGTTGGCCTAAAAAATGCCTCCACTATTAGCTAGTCTGAAAAGCTTAAAATTTAATCAATCTTCTAGGAGTATTGGCCCAAGAGGTGGATCAAGGCTAGGGGCGGCTACTTCAAAGTCATTTTAGCTGCACCTACTTCTCTGACCTGCTTTGTGGAATGCTTAAGGCTAGGTATAAACGACTTCTTTGGTCGAGCCATTCCTAAAAAACTTGGATCGCAATGGGAATAAGCTTTCGGTTCTGACAAAAAGAGTCTAAGTTTAAAGCATTTGGATCACTCTCTAAAGTCGGTAAATTTCCGCCTCTATGGGCTTAGTACGTTTATTTGGGCTGAGGTTTGGCTCGTGTGAACCAAACTGACCAACTTTGATTTTCGTTGCAAGGTTTAGATTATAGAAAAGGCTTGATTGTTAGCGATCAAGCCTTTTTTGTGCTTGTTTTTTGCGCCTGGAGGATATCTGTTATTTTCAACATATCAAAATAAGTATAGAGTTTAGCTTGTCAAGTGCCTGAGGCAAAATTAGCTAAATGTGGCTAAATTAGGAGCTTTGTTTTGAAAATATGGGAAATGTGAGAGGGGAAATGTAAAAAAGATAGCATTTTTGCTGATTAACCGCAAAAGGAGGGCAAGTCTTTGATCGGAAAATTTTTCCTATAGCCCCTAAGTAAAAATTGCCGTCAACCGATAAACAAAACAACGGCGTGAGTTCTCATGGATTGAGAACGAACAATAATGTGGCGCCGGGCATATGTACATTCATGGAGGAATGTCATGTATATTAGTAATTCTGGAAACTCAGCTACTGTAGCTAATAATCTTACATCGCATTACAGTAACTTAGCAACTTCGACACAGCGTTTATCATCTGGCTTACGTGTAAATAATGCATCTGACGATGCTGCCGGTTTGGCCATTCGTGAATTGATGCGTTCTGATATTACTGCTTTGCAACAAGGTATTCGTAATGCCAACGATGCCATTTCCTTGATTCAAACTGCTGATGGTGCTTTGGGTATCATCGATGAAAAGTTGATTCGCATGAAGGAATTGGCTGAACAAGCTGCTACTGGTACTTATAGCTCCACCCAACGGTTGATGATTGAATCTGAATTCCAGCAGATGGCTTCAGAAATCACCCGTATTGCCAATGCTACTGACTTTAATGGCCTCCATCTGCTTGACGGTACCTTGTCAAGTGATACCCATACTGGCAGCGCAGATACTCCGACTGGCAAGCTGAAGGTTCACTTTGGTGGCGGCAACGACTCAGCTGAAGATTATTACTATATCCAGATCAACTCAGCCACAGCCTCCTCTTTAGGCGTTGGTAACCAGGCAGACCAGAGTAGCGCTGTGGCCTACACGGTATCGACGCAGGAAGCTGCCCAAAAGGCTTTAGTTGGTCTTGAGAATGCTATCGTTTCCAAGGATAAGATTCGCGCCAATTTAGGTGCAATGCAGAATAGACTTGAAAATACCATTTCACAATTGCAGGTTCAAACTGAGAATTTACAAGCTGCTGAATCTCGTATTTCCGACGTGGATGTTGCCAATGAAATGACTAATTTTGTCAAGAACCAGAT
>JAFSZE010000018.1 GCA_017455745.1 Desulfovibrionaceae bacterium
CTTCAACTTCTCCAGCATAGCTAGGAGTTTCAGTAAGGGATGAACCGAAATTGTCAAAGTCATTGCTTGGAGCATAAGGGGGATACTGATTCTGCTGAGCCATCTGCTGACCATAGTTCGTCTGACGATCATAAGGAGCTCTCTGGCCATAAGGGGCTTCACCATGAGGCTGATAGGGCTGCTCGTATTCATCGCGATACCCATCGCTTTTGCGCTCAAGAAAAGTCACCCGCAGGGCCTTGATCACTGTGGTATAGCGATCCTGCCCCTGCTGATCCTGCCATTTTCTCGTCTGTAAGCTTCCTTCCACAAAAACCAGGCTGCCCTTCCGCAAAAATTTCACACAATTTTCAGCCTGACGTTGAAACACAGAAACACGATGCCATTCGGTCACTTCATTCTTATTGCCGTCGCGATCAATATAGGTTTCACCAGTGGCGACATTGAGTGTAGTTACAGGGACACCACTCTGGGTATAACGAAGTTCTGGATCACGTCCTAAACGTCCAATAATCATAGCTTTGTTTAGCATAAAATAGCTCTCTTACACATAATAAAATGTCTTTTCATTGATGGCGTTTAATTTTTACTGATTGACTATTTTTGCTTACCACCACAATTCAACAATTTTAGCAATAAATTGTCACAGTTTTCTTTCATAATGCCATCGGTTGCCTGAGTATAAAGTACAAATTTTCTGCAAACATCTTGCAATCTATTTTTTATTTACTTTGGCACTTAGCTGTCATTCTGAGTGCTAATCTACTCTGAAAACAAACTTGGCCTTGCTTTTCCACCTTTTCCTTGAAATATCTTCTTTACCTCACTACTCTTGCTGTTTCATCAAAAGTTATATCTTATAAATTACAGCAAAGTAACGTAACGATAAATTTAGAAAGTTAAAAAAAGCACAATCCATTAACTAAATTAAGTCTGCCTGCCTTCAATCACCTCTGCTTTTAATGTCATTATTATTAATTTTATTAGCATTTTCACTATAGACCAAAAATACAAATTTATATCTTATTAATTAAAAATATAGCTTAACAATAAAATTTAAAAGCGCTATAAATTTAAAATTAATGAACTTAGACGAAAAAATATCTATTGATACCAAGAAGACTGCGTAGCTCAATAGCTGCAGTAAAAGCCAAGGAGAAAAAACTACAAGGCTGCTCTTATGAATTTTCCTTTGGCCTACCCATAGCAAGTGAGATCAAACACCTAAGCTGAACAAAAATGATGACAAACCATAGCCTCTGCTGCTATTTTTATCATTAGAAACCAAAATCTGCCTAAAAGCCCCATAAAGCTTACAAAAAAAACTAAAAGCCCAGCAAGATAGCTCAGCAACTACCCATGCTACTCTTAAACGAAATTGGGGGGCAAAGGCTCATTAAATTTTGCCTGCCAACTGATCCCAAATACGGCTTAGCCAAGGCAAATTACCGTTAAAACTTCTGCCTGCTTTCGCCCCTTGTTTTGGCAGAACCAATAAATTAAAAAATATCAAATTTTTTAAAACTTTTATAAACACTGAACCAACTTTAAACTTTTCTAAAGTCTGCCAAGCTAGCTCCACTCGACAGCGAGCCAAAAAAGAGCGTTATCTACATATGCTCTCCGCTTTGGAATCGCAAGATCTTGCTGCAAAGTAACTAGGGTAGACCAC
>JAFSZE010000019.1 GCA_017455745.1 Desulfovibrionaceae bacterium
ATCTTTGGGCGTGTCGTCTGAAGACGTTTTAGGCGCATCTGTAGGCTTTTCGCCGATCTTTTCGCCAGAATCTGAGCTAGAAGTCTTCTCTAAAGGTTCAAGCGCAATTGCAGGCTCTGCCTCGTTAGGTTCATTTTTAGCAGTGCCAGGCGCATCCTTAGAATCCTTCATAGAATCCAAGGCATTATCCTTAGCCTGGCTCGAATCCTTAGAATTCAAGCTTGTATCCTTGAGATTTACTCCATTATCCTTAGAATCCAAGATCACATCTTTGGAATCTAAGGAAGCTTCTTTGGCATCTTGTGTCGCTGCAGTTTTTTCGCTTGCGCGAGGCCCAAGCTTATCTGTGGTGGTTGCCAGGCTTTTGGGACTATCTTTCGGCGTGTCGTCTGAAGACGTTTTAGGCGCATCTGTAGGCTTTTCGCCGATCTTTTCTCCAGAATCTGAGCTAGAAGTCTTCTCTAAAGGTTCAAGCGCAATTGCAGGCTCTGCCTCGTTGGGTTCATTTTTAGCAGTGCCAGGAGTCTCCTTAGAATCCTTCTTAGAATCCACGGCATTATCCTTAGCCTGGCTAGAATCCTTAGAATTCAAGCTTGTATCCTTGGGATTTACTCCATTATCCTTAGATTCCAAGCCACCATCCTTCTTAGAATCCAAGCTCACATCTTTAGAATCTAAGGAAGCTTCTTTGGCATCTTGTGTCGCTGCAGTTTTTTCGCTTGCGCGAGGCCCAAGCTTATCTGTGGTGGTTGCTTGGCTGCTATCTTTCGGCGCGTCTTCTAAAGGCTTTTTAGGCGCATCTATAGGCTTTTCTCCAGCTTTTTCGCCAAGATTTTTAGGAAGATTTTTTGCTGCAGGTTTGGAATCTAGGTTAGTTTTGGCAACTTTAGGTTCTTCTTTAGCCTTAGGTTCTTGAGCTAGCTCGGTAGATTTGGGACTCGGCTGAGCCTTTTTGTCTGTACTAATCTCAGCCTCTTCTTTTGGTGTATCGTTGAGATGTGTAGTTGTCGTTTGAGGATCTTGATTTGAATCAGGCTTCTCGCTCGTAGCTATGACTTCTTTTTTTGCCTCTTCTTTTTTGGGTTCGGCTCCATATAAATTTCTGATGGCAAGCTTAGCTTCAGGCTGCCAGCTCCAGACAAAAGATTTTCTGGGAGAAGATTTTTCTTTGATAGGCGCAGACAAATCATCTTGTGGCAATTCTTTTTTAGTATCTTGTGTTTTTGGCAATTGCTCATTGGTCAAAGCAACTTTTAGTCGCTCAAGTTCTTTTTTCTGCGTACTATTAAGACTCCAGATCCAAGGAAAATAACTTCGTCTAGGGCTTAAAGTAATATTTAAGTTAGTATTTTTAGAATTATCTGCGTAGGTTAGGATGGTATTTTTCTTGTTCAGCTCAGTTTCTGGTTTCCAGAACCAGGCAAAATGTCTGCGTTTTGCGGAGCTATTTTTAAATTCAAGGGGTAATTTTTTAGTAGTAGCAAATTTTTCACTTTTCTGATTTTCTGTTTCTTTTTTAAGATTAGCTAAATCTATTTTGTTTTTTGCAGATCCATCTTTTATAGGATCAGATTTAAATTCTCTTACACTTTTAAGATTGTCTTTTGTATTATCTGATTCTTTTTTAGTATTATCTAAATTGTTAGGTTTAGCATCATTCTTTTTACTAACATTTTTAGAGTCTAAATTACCTTGAGCTAGTAATTTTTCTTTTTCATCTGGATTAATTGTAGCATCTAAAGCTTTTGTTTTATTTTTTTGTTCAAGATCTTTTCGGTTAGAATCTTCTTTAGAAAGAACAGATTTTTCATTTTTTATGTTGATAGGTTCTTTATTGACCACCTTTTGCTGGATATTATTTGCTGCACTTGGGGCTTTGGGTTCTAATTTATCTGTAGGCAGTTCTTTAGGTGTAAGAGCTTCCTTGGTTACCCAGGGCTCAAGTTCGGCAATGGCTGTGTGGGGCCGATCTATGGTTGGTTGACCTGGCACGCAGTGTTCCAAAAGACGGGCATGACGTAAGCCATCGCAATCGCCAAAGCTGCAAGCCGTTTCGAAATCAACGCACATACCTTGATAGCGACCAAGCAAAAGGCGGACAGCTCCTCTAGCCCTTAAGGCCAAAAGCAAATCTTCTCGGGCTGTTTCCTGTGGTTTTATTTTCAAAATAGCCACTGAAAGATCGTTTTCGGCTAGGCCTAACTGTTGCAGATTCCAGTGAGCCAAGGCGCGTATATAGCGGGCCCTAATGGCTTGAGGGTTGATTTTGAGGCATTGGCTGCAGTGATCAATGGCTTGGTGGGGCGAGCCATTACGCAGTTCGGCTTCGGCCAAAAGCGTTAGAATCAGAGGATCATTAGGTAGTTTTTGATTGGCCTCTTCGAGGGATTTAAGAAATTTCTCCTGCGTAAACCAGCCATCAACGGCAGGTGTTATGGCTTGGTGAGCAATTAAGAGAGCATGTAAATTATCAGTTAGCCGTTGCCAAACAGCATTTGTCCAAGCGCTTGTTTCCGCTGAGTAATGCTGGATGCTTATTTTCGCGTCACGGTCGCTGAAAAATCTGGCTTTTGGCCAGTGTTGATCAAAACTGACCAAAATATCGCCAATCTTTTCTAAGCAGTAGCGGCTAGCGGCTAGCAGTTCTGGATTGCGTAAAGTCAAGCGTGCAAGCTCTAAGGCATTGGGGTCACGTTTGGATGTGATCAACGCGTGGAGATTTTTGCCACTTTCATCCAAAGAAGTGGAAATTTCGACCTGATAGAGCAGGGCTGTTATGGCTGGCAAATCTTCCTCGTCAACTTGCAAGAGCAAACTACGCCTTTCCGGAATCGCTAGGGCCTCTTTTTTTATGGCGTGCAGAAAGGCGCGTCCCTGTAGGGCCACTTCCACTGTGGATCTAGGGATGTTGGTTGGTAAGCTTAAAGCTTCCTCATAGACGACCTTATCTAGAGCCCAAAGGTCTTTTGGGCTAGCTAGAAAAGAGACGCCTGCCAAGATTAGGCTTAAGAGCATTAGGGCAGTACGCATGACGCAAACTATTAATTATTTTTTTTCAGATACTTGACTAGTCGATCTTTTGTTCCAAATGATTTTTGCTAGTTTTTCAGCCATAGGTTCAACCAAATCAACCATCGAATCGCGCAAAAGTTCCTCAGCAGCACTAGATGATGGCAAGCCGCCACGACTTTCGGCTACTTTGTTGGGTTCATACATAATACGCCGATCTATAGTGCCTAGGTTTATGACAGCTTCAAGTTTAGTTTCTAAATTGGTGGCAGATGTTTCTTTGAGCCAAAGGCGTGTTAGTTTGCCCCAAACAATAAAATCTGGATTGCCTCTTTTAGCTTGTTCTATACTAGTGGCATAGCTTACCTGCAACCCATGAGTTGCTAGCTGATCAGCAAGGGCATGGCTAACCCAGAGTGTGGCATTAGCTGATGTGGTGAATGAAGAGCCATCGCGTCTTTCGCCTATAGCTCCTTGTTCATTGCGTTCATCTTTCAATTGCACCACAGCCACACTTGGGGCATTGGGTCTAGGTAAAACACTCACTTTGGGTGGTGCCACAGCCAAGAGACGAATCTCATTGCTTGGACCGCAAGCTGTTAAAAATGTCAGAAGCAGGGTTATAGTTAGACAAAGGGCTGTTGATGATTTTATCAATTTTTGTTCTCCAGTGAAGACTTAAGAATTATATTCTCAGTCCAAAGATTTTCCCTTTTTGAGGGAGTATTATATAATAAATTTAAAGTATAAACGATATAGTTTTAAATCTAGGGATAATTTTCTTGCAGATTAGATCAAGATCTGATTTTAGTTTTTCTACCTACTCATATATCTATTTGTTTATTTGTAAATTTATCAATTGTGCATTCATCTACTATATATCCATCTTATTTTTATTGATATATGATCTTGACAAGATTATTATTCGATAAATAAATATGATTCGCGAGCGATCGAAATAAATAGTTTTATTACCATATTGTAATTATAATGTAATATGGAAGTAGATACGGTTAGTGTATAAGTCTAAAAGATTATCTACAATTATTTATATTGCTTGTTTGTATTACTTGATTGTCGACTATCATGTTTTGTTGTAATATTTGAACAAATATGTAGATGTTGAAGAAATATATAATATTGGAATAGGTAGATAAACTTTTGGGCCAACATATAAATATGTGGATATAGATGTATTTCTAAAAAGTATCTTAATGATAAAAATAATAGTTTTTGCTATTAATTTAAATTTATCGTTTATCGCTTTCAGAATTACAAGAAGTAATATCTTCTATTTCTTCATCAGGGTATAAAAAACGAAACACGCTTTCTATAAATGGATCATGCGGTGCATCTAAAATCTTTTCAGGTGGCATCTTAAGGACTGCGTCAAATGCCTCAGAGAATGTCCGAAACTTTTTTGCGTTCATGTATGGCATTTGTAACATCTCCGTAATAAATAATATATAGATGTATAAAATGATACTAGCGAGTATATATATTTTTTGACTTTTATTTGTTCTAAGATATATTTATATGGCAATAACTTTGAAATCATCTAAATAGAAAATTTTGCAGATCTACTTTGATAGTATTTTTGTTTAAATTTAGCCAATCTATGAAAAGTCCAAAGTTCATAAATATCTTGCTTTTTTGATTTTACAAGGCTAGTTTAGCTTGAGCGTAAAATCTGTGATACTTGGTTAGACCATTTAGATAAGAAAATGTCTTAAACGGTGGTAGGCGATTGGGCAGTCTTTGGAAGGGGTTTTTTGCGACTATTAGCCAAGATTGAAGTCTCAAGTGGACGCGACAAATCTAGACAATTTTTGGATTGTCTCAAAGAGAGATTTTGGCTTTTGGGTCGAGCCTATCCATCTTTTGCCGTGGGGTGCTAGCAAGAGGGCGCAAGCAAAGGATATGCGTTTTAACATAGATCTTGTCGTTTCAAATTATCCTAAAGTCCCTAAAAAGTATAGATCTTAACCTAAATTCTCTCAAAAATTAGCATCTTCTCAACTTTTGGCAAAGACAGTCAAGACTTCTAGCTAGGCAGTCGTAAGTAGGTGGACGCGCTATTTCTATTGTCTCGGTGAGGGTCTATATTAGAATTTAAGGTGCAGTAAACGCTTAAGGCTTTGCCGATTTACGGTAGAAAGTTGGGGCAAAAAACTCAAACTAGATCCTTATTTAAGCAGAAAAGCTGGCCTATTTTTTGGGACGCGTGCTTTTTGGGGCACCGATTTTTATAGATTTTTGGATCTGGATTTTATTATTTTTTATATATCAGTTTTTAACAACGAGGCATTGAAGATAAGTGTGACTTTTGTTGAAAATATGCTAAGGATAATTTTTTGTCCGGTCTAAGGCTGGAGCTTAAGAGGACACATAACTACTAGAGGCTAAAATAAGCCTAAATACTGTCAATGGCTTTGGGAGAGAGTATGATCGATCTGAAGTTGGTCCAGAAAAACCCTGAAATTTTGGCTAAAGCCCTAAAAGATCGCCATTCGGATTTGGATGTCGCCGAGTTTAAACAGCTTGATGGGCATCGGCGCGAATTGCTGCAAAGGGTGGAAGATCTAAAGAGCCAACGCAATCAAGCTTCGGCAAAAGTTGCTGAACTTAAGCGTAATGGTGAAGATATCTCATCCTATGTGCAGGAATTGAGCAAACTTTCAGACACGATCAAGACTTTAGACGTTGAAGTAAATGAAGCCAAAGAGGCAGTGCATGATTGGCTTATGGGGTGCCCAAATATTCCAGATGCATCAGTTCCCATAGGAGCAGATGAAAACGACAATCCCGAAGTTCGTCGGGTTGGTAGCCCTAGAGAGTTTGATTTTCCGGTGCGCGAGCATGGAGAAATTGGCGAAAGTCTTGCGGGTTTTGATTTTGAGCGGGCGAGCAAATTGGCTGGCAGTCGTTTTCTGGTCTCCTTTGATTGGGCCGCTAGATTGGATCGAGCCCTAATCAATTTTTTTATCGATCAGCATACGCGTCGTGAAGATTATATTGAAGTTGCACCGCCATATATTGTTAATAGCCAAACCATGACAGGTACAGGTCAGCTGCCTAAGTTTGAAGAGGACTTGTTCAAGCTGCGCGAGGGTGATTTTTATTTGATTCCCACAGCTGAGGTACCTTTGACCAACCTCCATGCCCAAGAAACTTTAGACGAATCCATCTTACCACTAGCTTATTGTGCGGCTACACCTTGTTTTCGTTCGGAGGCCGGTTCAGCTGGCAAAGATACTCGCGGAATCATCCGTATGCATCAATTCAACAAGGTTGAGATGGTCCGCTTTAGCCATCCTGAGCACAGCTTTGAGCAGCTGGAGCTTATGACAAGCCATGCCTGTCATTTGCTGGAGCTTTTAGAATTACCTTATAGAGTTATCTGCTTATGTACAGGCGATATGGGGTTTGGCTCAGCTAAGACCTATGATGTGGAGGTCTGGTTGCCTGCACAGCAAAAGTATCGTGAAATTTCATCGTGTTCTAACTGCATAGATTTTCAGGCTAGACGCGCTGGCATTCGTTTTAAATCCAAAGGTGGAAAGGCTAACTTTGTCCATACCCTAAACGGCTCGGGGCTGCCCACAGGGCGAACCATCGCAGCACTTTTGGAAAATGGGCAGCAGAAGGATGGCAGTGTGATTTTGCCTAAAGTCTTAGCCCCATATCTGCATGGCGAAACCGTCATTCAGCCCAAATAGCTTTATTTTAACACATAAAAAGGATCTGGCCAGACATATTTTTGACCGGATCTTTTTTTTGTCTGGTACGTTTTGGCTTAAGCCTTTTCGTTAGAGATCTTGATTTTCGCGACACAAAAATTAGATAAAATTTTGCTTGCAGTTTCTTGCGTAAAGTTGTAAATGAAAACAGATTTCATTGGCGAATATGCTCTTTAGCTTTTGCCGCTATTGGCCAAACAGCCGAAAATCAAGCAAAGTTTTGCTCTGAGAAGCTAGAGTTTGGGCCTTTGGGCATATCTTAGCAAAAGAGCCAAGCTGCTTCTTGTGCATCCCCCAAATTTTAGTGTGTGGGATTGCGCTTAGGCCATTTTTTTCAAATCTCGTCAACTGCGCAAGGCGTTTTTAGGTCATATTTTGGGAGGTTCTGATGGCAGTTCTTAATTTGGTCCAGTTACCCAAGGGCAAAAAAGCAAAAATTCTTTCCGTGGAAGCCAAAGGTGAGATGAATCGTCGTATCCGTGATATGGGCTTGATTCCAGGCTCCTCTGTTTCTGTGGTTGGACGTGCTCCCTTGCGTGATCCTATAGCTGTTCGCCTGTCCGGGGTAACGATTTCCTTGCGCAATAGTGAAGCTCATTACATCAAGGTTGAGGAATTATAGGAAAATTTTTAGCGATTAACTTCGCCTCCCAATCTGTTTTGCCGATCATACACTAAAACTCCTTGGGCTAGATAAATTTTAATCAACGACGATCAAGATTATTGATTTTTTGTACTAAATAAACGACTTTATTATTTTATTATCATATAGATAGATTTTTTTGCGATACAGTTAAATAAGATAACGCTTTTTTAGTAGAAAATGATTCAATGACTAGTGCTAACAAGCTAGTAATCTATGGATATCGAAAACTAATCCATCTTTTTTTTCAAAATAGATTTTAAGATATTCTTTTATATATTTCATCAGGAAATATTTTTTTTGATTTATACGAATTGTGAGTTCTCGTTGATCCAGATTTGATTGTGTGTATGTGAACTATTGTATTGCTCGTGAGTATGCTTATAATTTTCTAAACATGGGATCCTTCTGTTGTCCCCCACCATTCGGTGGGGGCAATAATTTTTTTGTTGATCTGATAATTATCGCAGAAAGCTTGCGAAGCGAGCGTCTCTTTTTTGCTCTAAATTTTTAAGGCTATTGCCATCGTCCTGCATAGTTTGTGGCACGTTTCCTAAATGGTTTGTGCCGGGTACATCTATGGACCTAGCAGCGCCTGCGCATCTATACTATGGCTGCCAGGCATAAACTTTTTAGGACGCTTACGGGAATGAAGGCAGGCGTATTTTCTTTTTTTGCTTACATTATTGAAACTGAACTTTCTTTTGCTTTTCATTTTTTCGATTTAATTCATCTTTTTTGATATTGCCAAGGCAGTATGCTTTAGCTGCAAAGTATCTGCGCTACTCTTATCTATGGCCTTTGAGCTATGAGTAGCGCGCGGCTGGGCGTTTTTATTGCCAATCTTTTTGAATACGAATTTCGTTTTTTATTTCTCTGGTTTTTCATTTTAAATTCATGCGTGTCAATATTAATCAGAGCATTTGCCTCTGATTGCTTATCGCGTTTTTATAGAATGCGCCGTAAAACCACATCCCTTTATGTGATGGGGATAAAAGGTGCAAAAACATTTGACATTTAAATAAAATATGTTAAATTAAGTTGAATTTAAAAGGAGAGTGAGTATGTGTATGGAGTTATAAAACAGCAATTAAAACATTTAAATAATGTATAATATTTAAGCTTAGGATAATTATCGAATATTGAAAAAAAAATTTAAAAAATGAAGTATTGTATAATATCAGACAACATTTTTTTAAACTGGAGACTATTTAAATTATAATGAAAATTATAAATTATTAAAGGAATCTAAAAATTATAAAACAATAAATTATAATATGGATCAACAGATAATAAAATCTGTTGATAGTTCTTTTTAATTTTTTTGCATTAAAAAAGAAAGGAATAAATTGTAATATACATGGATATTTACCAAAAGACTGGTATATGACATTAATTATTAGTCAAGTTAGAGTCAATGGTAATAAGTTAATAGTACCTTATTCTAGAGAGTTTAGTAAATGTCATGATAAAATCGAAATTACAATTCCGCCAAATTTGATAGGTAAAAAGATTAAAGAGATTAGAATTATACCTACATCTAATGCCAGGTTCTTTGAAATTCAGTATATTTATAAAACTGAAATAATTAGAAGAAATTTAGATCAAAATAATGCACTAGGGATGGATTTAGTGGTTAATAATCTTATTACTTATGTTTCCAGTTTTGGCAATTCACCTATTATTGATGGTAAAAAACTAAAATCTATTAATCAATGGTTTAACAAAGAAAATAGCAGATTACAGTCTATTAAAGATAAGCAAAAGTTTGGTAAAAAAAATACTAATTTACAAACTTCAAATTGGACTAACCATAATAATAAAATTGATTATTATTTAAATAAAACTGTAAATAATCTTATTAATTATTATAATGATAATATTAGTACATTAGTTGTTCGTTGCAATCCAAGTTTTCAAAGTGGTTGTAGTCTTTGTCATAAAAATAATCAAAGTTTTACTAATATTACTTTTGGCAAATTAGTTAATAAATTGCAAGCTAAATGTGAATTAAACCAGATCAGATTTGTTTTACAAGAAGAAAGTTATACTTCAAAATCTTCTTTTTGGGATCAAGATTTACTTTTAATATATGATTCTGAAAATCCCAAAAAATCCTCTTTTAGTGGTCATAGAACTAAAAGATGATTATATAAAACTAAATCTAGTAAATTATTAAATGCTGATATCAACGGAGCTTTAAATATCTTACGTAAAAGTAAAGTTGTGGATCTTTTGATACTATACAATAGAGGCGATGTGGATACACCTATAAGAATAAGGATTTCTTAAATCAAACTTCTTATGAAGCCACACACCTTTATGGGGTGCGGTAGTTCACCAATCTTTAAAATCTTTTCTCATTATTTTTTAAGGGGCATTTAGGTGGCTTCTGAACAAAATTCCGTAAATCAACGTGTGTTAAGGATTGCTCTTGCTGGCAATCCCAACTGCGGGAAAACAACGGTTTTTAATGGTTACACAGGTGCCAAACAGCATGTTGGTAACTATCCTGGTGTAACAGTTGATCGCAAAGAAGGAGAAATTAGGGTCGGCAATGAAGATATAGTCTTGGTAGATTTGCCAGGTACATATTCTTTGACGGCCTATTCCATGGAAGAAATTGTCGCTAGACATGAACTTTCTTCCAATAATGTGCAGGCTGTCATTGATGTGGCCGAAGCTTCTGCTTTGGAGCGGAATCTTTTATTGACAGTGCAAATGCTTGAAATGGGTATGCCGGTAGTACTTGGTTGCAACATGATGGATGAAGCTACCAAAGGCGGCATCACCATTGATATGCCGAGGTTATCCAAAGCTTTAGATATACCAGTCTTCCCCATGACGGCGCGTTCTGGCAAAGGTTTGTCTGAGGTTATGGATGCCGCCATTGAGTTGGCCAAGAAGGGGATGCGGGAACCATTACGTTTAAGCTACGGCAGTGATGTTGATTTGGGTTTAAAAGAAATGGAACCCATCATAGCCCAAGCTAAGCTTTTAAGCGACAAATATCATCCCTATTATGTGGCTTTGAAGCTTATGGAACGCGATAGCGATATGCTGACTGAGGTTCAAGGTCGCGATTCTGCCTTAGCTGAGAAGTTGGAAGGCATTTGCTCGAAGGTTGAACAGCATATTCGTGAGACCCTTGGCGCTAGTATGGAGAGTGTGATCACCGATCACCGCTATGGCTTCATCCGTGGTGCCTTGGGTAACGGTGTTTTAAAACAAGATCCGACCAAAGATCGTTTGGCGTTTAGTGACAAGCTTGACAGCGTGTTGACCAACGTCTTTTTTGGCCCGGTGATTATGCTGCTAGTTCTCTTCTTCATGTACCAGCTCACAATCGAAATTGGTGCTTATCCCCAAGGCTGGGTTGAAGATGGTTTAGCAGCACTTGGCGATTTAGTCGGCGATAACATGGCCGATGGACCAATGAAGTCACTCCTTGTTGATGGTATCATCAACGGTGTAGGTGGCGTTTTAAGCTTTGTGCCATTGATCGTAATCATGTTCTCGCTGCTATCTTTCCTGGAAGACTGCGGTTATATGGCCAGAATGGCCTATATGATGGACAGAATTTTTAGGATGTTTGGCCTCCATGGCGCCTCCGTTATGCCTTACTGCGTATCCGGTGGTATTGCTGGTGGTTGTGCTATCCCAGGTGCCATGGCCACTAGAACTTTGCGCAGCCGCAAAGAGAAATTAGCAACACTTTTGACACTGCCGTATATGACCTGCGGTGCCAAATGGCCGGTCTTTTTGCTATTATCCACAGCCTTTTTCGGGCATGATGAAGCTCCCAAGGTCATGTTCATTTTAACCATTATTGGTTGGATCATGGCTTTGATTGTGGCCAGAGTTTTGCGCTCAACCATTGTTAAGGGCGAGCCGACACCGTTTGTCATGGAACTGCCTCCGTACCGTTTCCCCACACTCTTTAGTGTCTTGCTGCACTGTTGGGAGCGGGCTTGGATGTACATGAAGAAAGCCGGTACCGTCTTGTTAGCCATATCCGTAGTACTTTGGGCTATGATGCAGTATCCCAAGTTGCCTGAAGACCAAAGTGCTCCGCTCGAAGCCAAGATTGAGGCTGTTCAGAAGAAAGTTGATGCTTTGCCGGAAGGCGAGTCTGAAGAGAGGACCAAAGCTGAAGAAGAATTGGCCAATCTGCAAAATGAGCTTAGCGAGCAAGAACTAGCTTATTCCATTGCCGGTAAGTTGGGTAAGGCGGTTGAGCCTATTTTGGCACCATTGGGTTATGATTGGCGTACAGACATTGCTTTGATTGCTGGTGTAGCAGCTAAGGAAGCTGTGGTTGGTACTTTGGGTACAGCTTGGTCTCTTGGTGAGATTGATGATGCTGAAGATGAAGAGGCCACCAAGAGTTTATCAGACCGTTTAAAGGAAGCGCCTAACTGGAATAAGGCTACGGCTTTATCCCTTATGCTTTTTGTGCTTTTATATTCCCCATGCTTTGTAGCTCTAGTTGTTATTAAACAAGAGGCTGGTGGCTGGAGATGGCTCTTCTTTAGTATGATTTTCAACACTGCCTTAGCATATGTTGTAGCCTTGATCGGTTACAGAATAGGTCTTAGCATTTGGCCAGTATAGTTTTTTAGATAAATTAGATTAGTTATGTTAGTCATATAAGATAAATTAGATATACTCATTGACAATAACGGGCTGCTTAAAAAAGGAGCTCGTTATTTTTTTTGTAAATTATTTTTAGGATCTTGTATCAAAAAACATTGATACTGTATGAACTGATAGAATATCTTTTAACTTTTAGATCGTGTCTATTTCCATACGTAAAAGTGGTTTGTTGTCGCTATATTTTACGACTAAAATTTGGGATTTAAATTTTTTTCTAATCTAATTGATAAAAAAAAGTTCTCCAAGTCAGAAAAAGTCTGGCTAGGAGAACTTTTATCTAAACAATTAATCTAATAAGGCAATTATTTTAAATTATGCGCTTATGGTCACGGATAAAAGATAAAACAGATAAGCGTAGAAAAGAGAAAATATAAAAAAGAGAATCTTACAAAAGATAATAGATATAAAAATTAAGCTATAAAACGTATTAGAGTGTTTCGCGATAATAATTGATCAGACAACCAGCCAAAATAATTTTACGTTCATCATCAGTTAGAGCACTTAATTTTAAAGTAATCTTGACAGCCTGGGATGCATCTGTGCAAAGATAACCATCAATTTCTGGGAGATTATTCATGATGGCATCTTGGATGTTAAAAATAAAGAGATCACTCTCAAGAGTAAGCTTAGATGCCGCATTAGCATCAATCAGAATAGGCAGCATACCCCAATTGATTAGATTTGAGCGGTAGCGTTTGGTGGCATACTCTATGGCCAAGTTGGCCCATCCACCTAAAACCTTCTGGCAAGAAGCTGCTTGCTCTCTAGCTGAGCCATCGCCAGGTTTGTTGGCAAAAATTGTTGTGCCAAAGCCTATTTGATCCAATGAAGGTAAGTTTTCGATGATTGCGCGTTGGTCTTTAGGCAATTTTTGAGCAAGCTTATTTAAATACTCCTTGGCTTCCTTGGAGTTTGGATCATTGGATCTAGCTGTTTCAAGCTGTTGAAATTTTTTGGCCCGCTCCACATAGGCTGGCTCTTTACGTGAGAGGGTAAATTCTGCCAGTTTCAAGGGATTTGAGCGCAGGGAGGATGTTTCACCAGATGGGATCAATTCATCGGTTGTTGTAACCGGATCTTTGATAATTGCTGCTAGATGTAAAATGAGATGCTTGGGTAAGCTATGCATCTGAGGCCAATCGGTTATGTTTGGTCCAAAGACCAATTCCGATTGGGGCTGTGGATGGCCAAAGCCATGGTAAATGCGGTTTTTGTAGCTTGCGAGGCTTGGACTAAGCTCTTTGATTTGCGCAATCTTTTCCCAATCAAGATCGGTAGCTGGCGTTAAGCGTCCTTGGTTGGCAGCAGTGGCCGCAATAGACCTAGCATCCATCAAGGCAACTAGCGATAACTGACCGTTGGCTGGTTTTGAACCTTCGCGGTTGGGGAAGTTACGCGTCGAGTGGCGGATGGAGAAGGCTCCATTGGCCGGGGTATCGCCTGCGCCGAAGCAGGGACCGCAGAAACAGGTTTTGAGGATGGCGCCTGCGGCCAATAACTTGCTGTAGGCGCCAGCTTCAACGAGATTTTGAGCTAGAGGTTGACTAGCTGGGTAGAGCGAAAGGCTGAAGTTATTGTTGCCCACACTTTGGCTGTGCAAAATTTCAGCAGCTATGGCGATATTTTCATAATTGCCACCAGCACAGCCAGCAATTATGCCTTGATCCACATGGAAGTGACCAGCGTGCAATTTTTGTTGCAGATCTATCTTTTGACCAAGCTCGCCATATTGCTTAGTGCAATTTTCCTGAACTTCCTGCAAAAGATCCTTGGCATGGCTTAAAAATTCCTTGATAGGATAGGCATTGCTTGGATGGAAGGGCAGGGCGATCATGGGAACAATTTTATCCAACTCAATTTGAATCAAGCCGTCAAAGGCCGCAGGCGCATTCAGTGTTAGAGGTTTAAATTTATCCGCCCGCTGGTATTTATTGTAGTAGCTTTCAACCAAGCTATCTGTTTCCCAAATGGATGAGAGACAGGTGGTCTCAGTTGTCATGACATCGATGCCTGAGCGAAATTCCACCGAGAGGTTGGCTATGCCAGGCCCATGGAATTCGAGAATCTTGTTTTTGACAAAGCCAGATTTAAAGACCGCTTGAATAAGAGCTAGAGCCACATCTTGGGGGCCAACACCAGGTTGAGGTTGGCCGGTTAGCCAAATGGCGATAACTTCAGGCGAAGGCACATCATAGGTCTTATTTAAGAGCTGTTTGACCAATTCAGGTCCGCCTTCACCAAAGCCCATACAGCCCAAGGCTCCATATCGTGTATGGCTGTCGCTACCTAAGATCATCCCACCACAATGGACTAGTTGTTCCCGAACATATTGATGGATAACAGCGAGATTTGTGGGCACAAAGATGCCACCATATTTTTGGGCCGCCGATAGACCAAAGACATGATCATCTTCATTGATGGTACCACCCACAGCACAGAGACTATTGTGGCAGTTGGTTAAGACATAGGGCAAATGAAATTCTTTGAGTCCACTAGCTCGGGCCGTTTGAATGATGCCCACATAGGTTATATCGTGGCTAGCTAGAGCATCGAAACGTATTTGCAATTGTTTGGGATTTGAACTTACATTATGGCTAGATAAAATTTGTGCGGCCAGAGTATTTTGGCGAAGCTCTTGACAGTCAAAGCCTTTGGCCAGACTAGCTTCATGGGTATAGAGTTGGCCTTGGCTTATAACGCAAGGTTCTTTGGTTAAAATGATCATCATTTGCCCCTAAGCGAATATTCTTGGCTATATTTTTAGATCCAGAATATATTTATTCTGGATCATGATAAAATAATTTGACAAGCAATTTATGGCATAAATAAATTAAAAATTGACAGTATTTACGCTAATGTATCTTTTTTTTATTTCTACTAAAAATTTATGTTAGATATTACGCTTCCCTGGTAATTTTGGAATAAATCAGTCACCTAGACATCAGATAAACTGGCATAGATATGTATCCGTGTTCCAAAAATATAGCAGAAATGTAATAGTAATTGATCGTTATTAATTCTTATTGATTAGATATATTTATTCTGCATCTTGCTCTGTACCTTGTTGTCCTTCGTTTTCACGCTTTAAAGCAGCAGCACGTTTTAAGAGATGTTCTATTTGGATGTCACATCCAAGTATACCAACGATGGTATCATTTGGATCTGTTACAGCGCAGGAGACTGTGATAATTAATTTGCCGGTAAATTGGGATTGGTAAACATCCATGATATGCAGATCGCCAGTCTGCATGGGTGTTTTGAACCATTCGCGTTGTGAAAAATCATAGCCTATGGGCAGAGCTTCATAATTTTTGCGATAGCTAGGATCGGTTATGGCCGCGCATTTTAGGCTACCTGTGGTGTCAGTTAAGTAAATATATTGGATGAAGGGGTATTCTTTGGAGAAGAGATCTAGCCGTGAACAGGCAGCTTTGTCCAGGCCAATGAGTTCAGAACTCTTGGCCAATTTAATGATGAGGTTGGCGGCCAATTCTCCAGCTAATTGCTTCATGCGATCAAATTCAGTGGAGTAGAGTTCTGGCATGAAGCGTTCCACAAGCTCGGTCATCTCATCAAAGGATAAATGGGTTGTGCGACCGGTTGTTTCATAGATCTTGGTTATTTCAGCAGCGATTTGTCCTACAGCCGGATGCTTCTTGGATATTTGTTGCTTTCCCTCTAGGTGGAGATTAGAGTTGATCCAATACGCAACTCCTGCCCGACCAGTCTTGTCGGTAATAATGATGGGCACCGAGCGACCTAGGAGGCGTTGGGTGTCAAAAATATTGTAGATCTCTTCGTTTTTGACCAAGCCATCAGCATGTACACCAGCTGAGGTGGCGTTGAAATCACGACCAACAAAGGGATAATTGTAGGGGATCTTGTAATTTAGTTCTTTTTCGAAGTATTCGGCTATTTCGCTAAGCAATGTGGTGTCAGCAGCAGCATCGTCGCCTGTTAGCGAAATATATTCCACCAAGAGGGCTTCTAAGGGCGTGTTGCCTGTGCGTTCGCCAAAGCCAAACAGCGTTGCATTGATGGCACCGCAGCCGTAGAGCCAGGCTGTGACACCGTTAACCAAGACTTTATGGAAGTCATTGTGACCATGCCATTCAAGCCATTGGCCAGGCACACCGGCTTCATCAATAAATGCTCTAACGATTCTGGCTACAGATCTAGGCAGGGTGGCACCAGCATATGGTACACCATAGCCCATGGTGTCACAGAGACGAATTTTGACAGGCATACCGCTTTGCTGTGACAATTCCATCAATTTTTGAGCTAGAGGTAGACAAAAACCGTAAATGTCAGCGCGGGTCACGTCTTCAAAGTGGCAGCGGGGAATGATGCCCCATTCTAAAGCTTGGCTAGCCAAATCCACATACATATCCATGGCTTGCTGTCTGGTTTTGCCAAGTTTTAAAAAGATGTGATAGTCTGAGACGCTAGTGAGCATACCAGTTTCATCGAATTCCATATCGTGGGCTAAGCGCAAATCTTCTTTAGTTGCGCGAATCCAGGAAGTAACCCTTGGGAACCGATAGCCACGCGCCCGGCATATGTCTACGCATTTACGATCACGGGCCGAATAGAGGAAAAATTCTGAAGCTGTGATTAAGCCTGTTTTGCCACCTAAGCGGTGGAGATAGTCAAAAATTTTAGCCACCTGTTTGACTGTGTAGGGTGGTCTAGCCTGTTGGCCGTCGCGAAAGGTGGTATCGGTGATGCGCATTTCTTCGGCCGGTCGTGGAGCTAAGAGGACATCGTCAAAGGTTGTGCGGCAGATACTAGTATAGGGGAATTGCTCCCGAAAGAGCTGCGGCTTATCGGTTTCTTGGAGTGATAGGATGCGTCCTTGGCCTTTATTATAAATGATGCTCATTGATTTATGGGCTCCTCTTGTTTGGATTGGCGTCTTAGTCACGTCCACCTAAGTTTAGTAGAATGGTACGTCAAAGCTTGGCTCAATTTGGGAGTTTTTATGGTTGCAAAGGATCTAGATTTGGCTTTTAAAATCGCCGAAGCCGAAATTAATCAAAAAATATGTCGCCTGAAGGAGAAACTCAAGGCGACCCCCGCATCTGACGAAGATCTTTTGACCATAGCCGAAATCGAAGAATTGTGGGCAGATTTCAATAGTAGCAGTAGTAAAATTTTTGCGGATCTTTTGGCAAGCTATTTGGCTGTCATCGACGAGCAAGCCACACTCAGTTTAAAAAAAAAGTCGCCGAAACCCAAGATATCGCACTCAAAATCTACAAAAAAAGCCCAAGATTGATTTTGACCAGAGCTGGAATGTGCAGATATACACGTTCCATTTTGCGACCTATCGATGCTGCTAGCAGTGCCAAATTACAAGCTCTTTATGGAACGAAAACCTTGGTGCCCTTAGATCTTCTCTTAGGACTGGATCGGCTGCCTTTTAAAATGAGCACCAATTTGATGTTAGATTTAACCTATTGGTCTGTAAAGCTGTTTTCCTATGAGCAAGTGGCTAGCTACTTTTTACGTCGCAGGCATTTGAGTTTAAGTGATGATACCATAAGACAGGCCAAAAATTTTGTCGGCAATGTGGTTTTAAATTCTGCCCAAAAACAAATAGTTTCTGCTAGCCAACATTTGCCAGACAAAGGGTGTGAAGCCACCTCTTCCCCTTTCTATATCTATGCTGCTGATCGCGAAATTGCGTTAAGGCCTGAGGAAGGGCGTCAAAAAGACTTGTGTTCTGCCACCCTCTGTGTCTTTAGAGGTTACGATGTACTCTTCTTAGATCAAGGCACAATGGTTGAAAAATACGCCTGTTTAGGTATTATCGGGAACGTAGACGATTTTGAGCAGAGCCTGCTTTGGCTCTTTCAAGAGCAGGAAGAATCGTGTGGCTCAAGTCCAGTTGTAATTTTTAATGGCAGCCAGTGGGTCATTGATTTTTGCCACAAATATTTGCCTAAGGCTACGCTCACTCTAGATGTTGATTATTTGAAGTTTTTTTTTAGAGGCTTAATTCCAAAGATTTTTGAAGAAGATGCAGAGGCTGAAGAGTTTTTGGCACAACTATTGGCCGCCATTGAAAACAATTCTTGGCAAACCCTTCTTGAGTCCGTAAAATTACACCACATGGAAACACAAGATCAAAGCAAAAAGAGTCTCTGGGCAAAATTGTGTGAATTTCTAGAAACAAACCTATCTTTTTTACCCAAACAGAAAGCTCAAGATAGTTCTTGTTCGCTTGGCAGTTTTGTGTTCTCAGATCCGCACAATTTTTTTGAGGATAAATTTTTGACTTTACCCAAAGGCTCTTGGCAGCTAGCTACAGCCAAGGCTGAACTTTTGCTTCGCGCTAAGCTTGCGTCAAATTTGTGGGATAGCGCGGTTGTACAAGTTGTAAGGGATTATATAGCCAATGGTTTAGCAAAATAAACCTGAGGTTAAGGTTTAAATCTAAATTAAGATGTTCTTAAAAACAATTATCTTTGCCTTTTACATTGTTATTTAAAATTGAGATATCATGAAAAAAACAATTCATATAGATCTTAAGTTTGATTTTAAAGTTTAAAAATTAATCTGATTTTACAGTTTAATTTTAAAATTAATCTTATCTTATTTTAAACAGAGCTTATTGGTATATATTAAGTGCAGTTGAAATGTTTGCGAGTTTATCTTACTACTTTATCCTGAAGATTTATTTTACAATTTTATCTTGCTAGTTTATTTTTATAAATGTAGTTTACGGTGTATGAGTTAAGTCACTTTAAAAATATATATAAAATCTAAAAAGTCTTTTAGATGATGATAGTCTGCCTAAAAGATCCTGCCAAGTTGCTAAAATTCACATGGCTGATTTAAGGAGTCGTATGGCTGAGAAGGTCCTTTATCCGATTACCGGTTGCATTGTTGAATACATGGAAGGCAATGTTGTACAGACTGCGATGGTGGTCGGAGCTGCTGGTGAGCGACTGCGACTGCTTTTGCCCAACAGGCGCGAAGTTAATTTGATGCAAAATCGTCTCTTACCTTGGCTTGGTCCTGTCTATACGGCAAAATTGAGTCGGGATGAGTCGATTAGGCTGCTCGAGGAACATCGCAAGAATCGTTTGGAGCTTTCTCAGAATATCGATATCATCGACGTTTGGGAGCTAGCTCAAGGTGAGGTTGAGCAAGCTTCTTGTCAATGGGTGGCCGAGCTTTTGGAAACAGACCCAAGCTATGACGCTATTGCAGCCTATGCGCGTGCCATGCTCCAATGCAAGACACATTTTCGTTTTCAGCCACCAGTTTTTCAAATCTATAATGCGGAGATAGTTGAGAAGAGGATTGCCGAGCAGAAGAGGCGGGAAGAACGCGAAGAACTTTCGGCCAAAGGCCGGGCTTTTGTGGCGCTATTGTGGGATGTTTCTTTAGGGCGCAGAACTTTACCGCCTAAATCAGGCAATGGTTTGACTAGCGAATGGCCATCGGAGCCCATTTGTCAAAAAATCGAGGAAGTTTTGCGGCGCAGGATGCTTGATCCTGATGATTTAGCCACTGAGGGCTTATGGCTAGATCTAAGTCCTGGCATTCCCGATGTGCCCCAAATTCCCATTGATCTTTTGATCGCCTGGGGCAAGCTTCCTGCCCATTATAATGTCTGGCTAGCGCAGACTGATTTTGAAGCTGATGATGAGTGGTGGCAAGGCTATGCGGATGAAGTAGCAGAGTTGCAAGAGGCTAAAAAATCAGACCTCTTGGCCAATTTGCCTACTTTTACGCAAGAATTTGTCAGTATCGATAGTATCGAAACTAAAGACGTTGATGATGCTTTTACCATTGAAGAAATAGACTCAGGTTGGCGCTTAACCTTGGCTTTGGCTGCTCCGGCCATAGCTTGGAATTTTGGCGGTCCTTTTGATTTAAAAGTGCGCAGTCGGGCTACCAGTCTTTATTTGCCAGAGAAGACTTCGCATATGTTGCCTGAGTGTTTGGGTATTGACGCCTATTCACTTTTGGCCAACGAAGATCGCTTGGCCTTTGTGGTCCAAATGGATATTGCCCATGATGGTACGCTAACTTCTTGTGAACCTAAGTTTGGCTGGGTCAAATTGGCGGCTAATTTGCGTTATCTGGACTGCGAAGAGGTTTTGACTAAAGATGCCAGTCTTTGGCGCCAAGATAATCCCGCAGCCCCATATGCTAAGGTTTTAAATTTAGCCTTACAAATGGCTAATGCCAGACAAGATAAGCGTTTAGAAACCGGGGCTGTGATTATGAATCGACCTGATCCCCACATTAGACTTGAGGGAACAGGTAGCGAGACCAAAGTCTTCTTGGATAATTCTGAAAATGCGCCTTTAGCCCAGTTTTTGGTGGCTGAAGCCATGATTTCGGCTAGCATTGCCGTGGCTGACTATGGAGCTGCGCATAATATCCCCCTTTTGCATAGAACCCAAGATGTGGAGGTCGCTGCTGAAAATAAGGGGCTTTGGACCAATGCTGCCGATATTTACCGGGCCATGCGCTCTTTAGTTGCCTCTATTTTAGAGGTGAATGCTGCCCGTCATGCTGGTCTTGGTGTTGATAACTATGCACCATGCACTTCTCCCTTGAGGCGTTATGGTGATTTGGTCAATGAAGCGCAAATAGCTAGCTTTCTTCTGACCGGCAAGCCTAAATTTAACCATGAAGAGCTTGAAGAGGTCTGCGCAAATTTAAGTTTGGCCTTATCATCGGTTATGCCTGTGCAGCGCCAAAGACCACGTTACTGGAAGCTAGTCTATTTTAAGCAGCAGGGTGATAAAGTTTGGTGGGATGGAGTCATCTGTGATGATGGCGAGAGTTATCTAACCATATCTTTGGTTGAAGAAAGCTTTTATGTGCGAGCTAGGCGGCAATTGTTTGATGATTGGGCAGCTCCTGGAATTCATGTTAAGGTTAGAATCGGTAAAGTACAGCCATATTGGAATGATATTCAGGTGCTTGAAGTCATGATTGCTGAATAGCCTCTTTTCATGTTTTTTAATCATAATCCCACGAATATTCGCGGGATTATGATTATTGTAGATTTATAATTTTTTTGGGCAATAAATACTATTAGTAGATGTTATAAATGGATATTATAAACTGATGTAGTGAATATGTGTCATTGATAGATATTGCATTCTGCCAGATTTTTGGAACACAGCTATCTGTGTATGCCAGTCATGCAGATAGATGTAGTTCTACTTGTTCCAAAATTACGAGGAAAACATAATATTGCTAATAGATATCTTGTATTCTTGAAAAATAAAATAATGTAGATTAATATAGGTGTGGTTGTAGATGACTTAGGGTATTTTTTATATTTCACTTTTCGCGTTTACTTATTTTATTTGCTTGTTTATTTGTGTATTTTATAACTGTTATTGTTTATTTTTATCTTTATCTCTATCTTTATCTTTATTTCTAGTCTTTTGTTTCTGAAGTTGTTACAGATTAGTTAGTCGCAGGTCAAATAAGCGTCGGTAAAGCATATTGCCAGTAATGCATTCAAAAATATGTTTTAGATTGGTATACTTGATAAACAATATGATACTTATTATATAAAGTATCGTCTTTAAACTAAAATCAAAAGTTTACCTGCGTTACATATTTTTTGGAATACTTTTACCTGGTTTTATATATTTTGCATAGTTTTGTATATTTTTATTTACGTAATTTTGCTTGTTTATATATTGTTGTATATATTGTTGTATTTATTGTTGTATTTATTGATATATACTCTATTCTCTGCTTATTGTTTGTTGTTTTCTGTTTTTCTTTCTATTTTCTAGTTTTCAATCTATCTGTCTATTTATTTTTTTAAGCTAACTATACTTAGGCTTAATCCTGTCTTTGTCTAGTTTAGGATTAACTTGATCAATTTTTAATTTTGATTTGGATGCATATGTTCTTAAAGATTTGTCTTGTGCTTTTTGCCTATCTTTTAGGCTCAGTGCCCTGGGGACTTGTGATCGCTAAAATGACCAAAGGTATTGATCCAAGAACTGCTGGCAGCAAGAGCACTGGGGCAACCAATGTTTCGAGGCTCTGTGGTTTTGGCTATGGAGTGGCTACATTGGCCTGCGATTTGGGCAAAGGCGCTTTGCCAGTTTTTTTGGCTGTAAGTTACTCCAATGATGTCTTTTTTATTTCCCTAACAGCTTTGGCTGCAGTTTTAGGCCATGTCTTTTCCTGTTTTCTCAAATTTAAGGGCGGCAAGGCTGTGGCCACAACCATTGGTGTTTTCTTGCCTCTTGCCTTCTATCCTCTGTTGGCAGCAGCGTTTCTTTGTGTTGTGCTCATTTGGTTAAGTGGTTTTGTGTCATTGGGCTCTTTAACATTGGTGACAAGTTTACCACTTTTTTTGGCTTTTTCTGGTGGAAAAGATTTTGTACCACTGGCAATATTCTTAGCCTGTATTGTGTTCTTTAAGCATAGAGAAAATATTGCTAGACTTCATGCTGGAGTTGAAAAGCCCTGGCTTAAAAGTCGCCAAAAGCCTGAAGATAAAGAAAGTTAATGGAACTCAAATTATCCTGGTTTTCTATAATGCTGATAAACTCAGCCTTTCCCGGGATTTGTCGATTTTGGTACTATTTCTTACCAAATATTTTTGTGAAAATCGAAAAACATATTTTGCCTGTCACATCTGAGAAATATTAAAAGAATTTTTCAGTCGTTTTTTTTGAATTCAGACACGTGCAAAATAAGTCGATTCATCTATTCGATGCTGGGAGATAGTGTCAATGAGGTAGTGTCAGTTCGTAGTCATAATATCTAGTAATGTAATGGTGGTACTGGATACTTTTCTATTGAATAGGCTTGTTGGTGTTGGCATTATATCACATAAATATTGTTCTAAAATATCAAAGATAAATTATTATGACAGTTATTTTTTGTTTTAAGATATATTTTGATTAATATCGATTTTAAAAATAATTAACAGGTCAAATAGCATCGATAATTTAACAGAGGATTGATGCAATGAATATAAAAAGATTTTCAATAGGTAGGTGAAATTTTGATAGATTAATTAAAAATGGTTCATGCTATGTTGATAAAACTGTATATCTTAACGAATTTTTTATGGGATCAACTGATGCACAAGCTAATATATTTATAAGACCAAGACGTTTTGGCAAAACACTTAATATGCAGATGATAAAATCTTTCTGTGAACTTAATTACCAAAATCCTGGTGATAAATCATATCAGGAAGAGCTTTTTCTTGATAATGGACGTAATTTAGCCGTATCTAGTAATTCATTCAAAAATCTTCGTGATAATTTCATTGGTGAATTTCCTGTTATATACGTTTCTTTTAAAGATGTTGAAGGAGATTTATTTATAGTAGCACCTGGTAAATTACTTGGTGTAATTTATAATGTTTATAATAAATTTAATTTTATTACATACAGTACCAAACTACTAAATAGTCTTAAAAATTATTTTGCCACGGCTCTTGATCGTTGTATAAATGAATCAGAAAATTTTTATTATGAAAATTTTTTATTATGGTTTAAATTACTAGCTGGCAGTTTTTTAGCAAAACTTGCATCGATGTTATACCAAGAATATGGTCGCCATGTGATAATTTTAATTGATGAGAATGATGTTCTCCTCCAAAAATCTCTTGTGGCTAAAGAACCATATTATGATGAAATGCTTGATATTATACGTGATATTAGCAGTCAGACTTTTAAACCAGATGGAGATGACTGGCTTTACACAGCTATAGTTACAGGATGTCTTAAGATTGCACATCAAAGTATATTTACAGGTGCTAACAACTTTAAACTCAATGGATTAGATGATGAAAAATACGCTAGATTTTTTGGTTTTACAAGATCTGAAACAGAAAAACTCTTGAATGATTGTGGACTTTCAGCACAAACTGAAGCTGTCACGGATTGGTACGATGGCTATCGAATTGGGAATGAACATATGTTTTGTCCATGGATCGTTTTATCTTTTTGCGATAAAGCTTTAGGATCTCAACATAGCATTGCTCCAGAACCTTTTTGGGTTAATACATCTGGAAATGATATAATAAATTTATATCTTAAGAATCTAGTTAATGAAAAT
>JAFSZE010000162.1 GCA_017455745.1 Desulfovibrionaceae bacterium
GGGCAAAGCCGGCAAGAATGGGGAGTTCTTCGGCATTGCATTTAAGCACATCGCAGTGCTCTAAGCACTCTTTGATTATTTCAGAAGAATAGAAATCACCTCTAAGATTGACATCAAAGAGGCGAATTCTCTCGCCCTCTGGCATCAAATTTAAGAAAGTCATAATGGTTTTGTGAGATTCTTCTGAGCGCTGGGCCAAGGTTCCAAAACAAGCCACATTGGTCATGCGGGCTGCATCGAGCAAATAATCGCTTATGGGTATGTGATCATAAGCCGTATCGCTTAAAAAGCTGTAGCTAGGCACACCATGGCGATCAATCTCGATGTTTACCGCACCGGTTGGAAAGTTAACGATAGGTAAAAGCGCTGGCATATAATTTAAGGCCAAAATACTTCTGGCCATTTCACCATTCTTATCATTGCCAACCGCACTTACAATCATGGAAGGAAAACCTAGTTGACTACAGTGGTAGGCAAAATTGGCAGGGGCCCCGCCTAGTTTTTTGGAATAAGGAAATACGTCAAAAAGGACTTCGCCAATACCAGCGCAACGCACGTCCTTGTCTTTCCAGTGTGTAAAATCCATCAAGGCTAACCTCCGCTACGATAAATATATGCAACTCGATCTAGAATTACCTATATTTATACTTTGAGATATATCCTCACGAATATATCTTGCCAAAATCAATGCATCTAAATTTATTTTACTTTTATAGATTTTTAAAATCTGTGAATGTATATTTAATTTTTATCTTAGTTTATGTTATCAAAGCTTTGCTTACCGCACACCATAGGGATTACTCTTTAGGTGTGCGGATTCAAGTATTAAAAGTACTTAATGTTAAGTCTATGCCTTACAGGATATAGATGATTTTCTGCTTGATTGTCTTGGTCAATACAAAAATTACAATTGTTTAAAACAGTTATTTTACCCATTAATCTCTAGCTAGTTGTCTGGCTAGAGCTTCTAAGGTCTGGCCTCTTGTTTCTGGCATCATCATGGTAGCCCAGGCCAATTGGATACACATCATGATGCAGAAGAAGGCAAACATGACCCCAGCGTCAAAATGGGCCATAACGATGGGGAAGAAAAGTGTTAAGCCAGCTGCAAAGATCCAGTGAGTGGAGCTACCTAAGGATTGACCAGCAGCACGATGTTCTGTGGGGAAGATTTCTGAGATAAAGACCCAAATGATTGTGCCAGAGCCTATGGCATGGGAGGCAATGAAGAGAATCATGCAGCCAAGCACGATAATGCTTACAGATCCATCATCGGCTGCAGCAATCATCTTGGTTTGGTTAACCTTGGTGCGAATGAGATCAAGCGGGGCATCCTTGGCTAGAGCAAGATGGGGGCCATTATAGTTAGCAGGAATAGCCACGTCATTTAACGCATCAATGGCCGCGTTGTGCTTAGCTAAGATTTCGGCCCGGTCAGCGGGTAAAAACATTTCTGGTTCTTGGCGCACCTTCTCCATTTGCGTTGTCGCGTGGAGTACATCAGTACAAGCTGAAACGACTTTGAGTGGGGCACATGACATGAACGAACATGTGCATACACCAAGGCTTATGATGTAGCCCACACAACCTATGAGCAACAAGGTTTTGCGACCAAGTTTGTCAATGAAACGTACACCAAGCAAAGTAAAGATGAAATTGGTGATTCCAAGGCTGATTGCCGCAAAGAGCGGATCTGATGAGCCTGCTAGCTCTAACAATCGGGGGGCAAAATAGAGGATGATATTGATACCGGAGAGTTGATTGAAGGCTGCAATTAAGAAGGCATAAAGGATGGGGTAACGCAAACGGCGGCTGAAAAAAGGTGTGCGCTTTTTAGCCCGCATTTGGGATTGTTCAATATCATGGCGCACATCAGCAACTAGCGCATCCAATTCCTTATCAGACATTTCCGGATTGATCTGCTTTAAGATGGCCTTGGCTTTCTCGGTCTCACCACGTTTGACGATAAGGTATCTGGGAGACTCTGGAAGACCAAAACACATGATTAGGTAAACAAATGCTGGCAGGCCTTCGGCAGCTAACATCCAACGCCAAGCCGTCTCTGGTGGGAAGATCAACGAAATGATGAAATTGGAGAGAAAGGCCAACAGGATGCCCAGTACAATATTGAACTGAAAGAGGGCCGTGAGCTTGCCGCGATCCTTGGCTGGCGAGATTTCAGCAATAAAGAGCGGGGAGGCCACTGTGGCAAAGCCTATCCCAAGCCCGCCAATGAAGCGGAAGAAGATGAATGAGCTGACATCCCAGGCTACGCCTGAGCCAATGGCTGAGATGAAATAGAGAAAACCTACGATGATTAAGGATTTTTTACGCCCAAGCCCTTCAGTAGGGATACTCCCTGTGACTGCTCCAAGCACAGTCCCCCAAAGGGCTGAACTTATGGCTAAGCCATGCATTGAGCCTGAAAGATTCCAGAGATGCTGAATGGTTGATTCGGCACCTGAGATGACTACGGTGTCAAAACCAAAAAGGAGACCAGCTAGTGCTGTGGAAATAGCCCAAAAGAACAATTTTCCATTCATCCTTTTTTCTCCTATCCTGTAAAAAATCAAAACGCGAATAAATAAGCAATTAATTGCTATCTATTTCGGTAATTATTTATTCTAAGCCAAAATCATTTGTTTGTGTTATCTAAAATATATGATCGAAGAGTTAAATAGATAGTTTTGATCAGAAGCATATTTTTATTTATCACTGTTAAGCAGAATAGTTTAAACAAGGATGCACTTAGATCTGTTTTTTGATTCTTATGGGCGTTAATCACAGATTATTATAGTATTAAACGCTGATTATAATTGTTTATTTTAAGATGTATATACATTCAAGTAGATTGTTATAATTTATAAATATGATAGTGCTTAATAGTAATTCATTGTATTTACAAGCGAATGTATCTA
>JAFSZE010000163.1 GCA_017455745.1 Desulfovibrionaceae bacterium
CAATATGCTTTCTCCAAAGGGATCAAAAGTTCATCGGTTTAGATAAAATTAATACCAAGCAGTATAATTATTATAAGCAATCAATTGCACAATTTTTGATCAACAAAATAGTAAAACAACAGAAAAAAGTATTTACAACGGCCTTATAACTGTAAACGAAAGAAAAAAAATATACAGTGAACAACATTATAACTAAAATACCATAAATTACCCATTAATCATACTATACGATGCTTTATAACATACAATAAATTGCATACATTTCAACGAGTAATTTTTATATTCAATAAATTCTACACCAGTGCTTATATTTACTATAATTTAATTATACCAACCCACTAAACAGAATCCATTAACCAATATTATCCCCACGCATTACTACAAAATACTGTTAACAAATAATCATAACAAAAATATCCACACACCCTAATTTCTTCGAACATAACCATCAACAATATATTACTTTTCACTGAATGCCTGGAAACAATCCTATCTTATCAATTCTCGCTCTACTGTCACTCACTCTAAGTAATTTCTGGCATATCTGATAACGAGTACTATATATATTTCTTTATTATACTAACAGGAGTCGATCAAAATCATGGCCGATGGTAACAAATTTATTTGGCATTGTCAGCGCATGGGCGGCACAGATCAAGTCATACTCAGCACCATTGATGAACTGCGTCACTTGCATGAACTAGATCCCAAATTATGGGGTGCTTTAAGCTGCCCAGCGCAAGGTCTTGAATTTGATAAACGCACCTTAAGTCTCCTGGATACAGACAAGGACAACCGCATTAGGGTGCCAGAAATTTTAAATGCGGTCGATTGGCTCTGCGCACGCGTCAATGACACGGCCAACATTCACGAAGAGCCCTCAGAAATGCCACTGGAAGCCATTGATGACACAAAAGATGAGGGGAAACGGCTCAAAACTACGGCCCAAACCATTTTGTCACACTTGGGTTCGCTAGCCAAGACTATCTCGCCAGAGCAGGTGCAAACTGCAGCTCAAACAGCCGCTACCAAATCTTTCAACGGGGATGGTATTTTGCCACCTCTAGATGAGATGGATGAGGACGTCAAGGAATTTGTGCAAGCAGGCTTGGCTGTTGTAGGTGGCGCTCAAGATGCCGGTGGTGCAGCTGGTTTAAATAAAGAATTAGCTGCTGCCTTTGTTAAAGAGCTCGAGGTTTGGCAGGGTTGGCGCAATGAATTGGCCAAAGCGCAACATCCAGTTCCAAATACCGAACATGCATGGGCTCTCTACAATGAAGTTAAACCACGCATAGATGATTACTTCTTACGTTGTGATCTCTCAGCTTTTGCGCCTAAAGCAAATGCTCCGCTCAATGCTGAAGAAAGAATGGCTGAGGCTGCGGATAAAACTGAGATAGATATTAGCGTTTTAAGTTCTCTGCCCCTAGCAAGAGTTGAGGCTTCGGCAGATCTGCCCTTAAAAACAGGCTTAAATCCTGTCTGGAGTGCCAAAATCCAAGAATTTGGCACATTGATTGCCCCACTCTTAAGCCGCAAAGACACCCTATCCAAAGCTGATTGGCATAAGGTGGAAGAAGCCTTAGCCTCATATGGCGATGCCTTAAATAAACGTCCTCCAGTCACAGTCTATGAGGCTGGAGCCTTTGCTCCAGCTACCAACGCTGCAGAGACGTTAGATACCCTTGGAGATACAGGCGTCAAAAAATTACTTAACCCCGAAATTCTCCAAAAATTCAACGCTCTTTGCGACAAAGATTTGGCCAATGCTGCCGCTAGCGGGGACATTGCCGAACTAGAAAAGCTGGTTCTCTACTACTGCAACATACATCGGCTCTTGATGAACTTTGTTTCGTTCTACGATTTTTATACACTCCGTCCCAATGTTACATTCAGAGCCGGAACATTGTTCATTGATGGCCGTTCTTGCCAATTGTGTGTACCTGTCGATGATATAGGCAAACATTCAACCATGGCCGGCATGAGCCAGCTGTGCCTGCTCTACTGTGAATGCTCTCGCCATGCCGACGATGGCACGATTACAGGTACCAGAACAATCATGGCTGTTCTAACCGCTGGCAGCGATGATGTCTTAATCGAGGGACGCAACGGTGTTTTCGTTGATAATACCGGCACAGATTGGGACGCCAAACTAGTAAAAATTGTTCATAACCCCATAAGCTTCCACCAAGCCATCTGGTCTCCCTACAAACGCATAAGTGCTATGGTTGGTGAAACTGTAGCCAAATTTGCCGCTAATAAAAGTGCGGAAGGCTTAGCTGCTGCCCAAAAAGGCATAGCTAGCATAGCTCAACCCAAAGCGGCACCTGTTCCCTTCGATATCAGCAAAGGCGTTGGTATCTTCGCTGCCGTAGGTATCGCCTTAGGTGCCATTGGCACGGCTATCGGTAGCATCGCCCAAGCGCTCTTTTCTTTGGCCTGGTGGCAATTCCCCTTGTTAATCGGCGGCATTTTCCTCATCATTTCTGGTCCATCCGTCTTCCTGGCTTGGCTCAAATTTAGAAGACGTACTTTCGGACCTGTTCTTGAGGCATCGGGATGGGCAGTAAATACACAATTGCCCATCAACTTAAAATTAGGTAGTGCCTTAACGTCAGTAGCCAAAGTTCCAGACAATATTAAACGCCAATCGATCATTGATCCGTTCCGAGATGAAAAGAAACCTCATACTGGACTTTGGATCTCCTTGGCCATTCTAATTGCCGCAATCATCTTTGGTGGCTGGCTCTACGGCAGCGGCAAGTTGGATCGCGTTATTGCCACCATCTCCAAAACGATAAACCCAGATGCTGCCAACAAAGATAAACATAAGAAAGACAAAGATCATGTGAAGAAAGAAGAGACTAAGAGCACAAAAGACAAGGGCAAGACCCAAGAAGAGAAAAAAGCGGCTAAAGAAGAGACCAATAAGAGCGACAAGAGCGCAGAAAAATCCGAATCCAAGGATAGTGCCAAGGCTACTGACACAGATAAGGCCAAAGACGCTAAAGCTGAAAAAGCAGAATCCAAAGAGGCCAGCAAAACAGATAAAGCGGAAAAGGCTGACGCTGCTAAAGCCAAAGACGCTAAAGCTGAAAAATCAGAGTCCAAAGAAGCCGGTAAAAAAGAGAAAACTGAAAAGGCTGACGCTGCTAAGGCCAAGGAAGAAAACAAATCAACTCACGGGGATGCTAAAGAAAAAACATCTTCTAAGCCGAACGAAGCACAAGCCAAATAAGGCCATAAAAATAAAAAACGGGTCTAAGAATTTTGTTTCTTAGACCCGTTTTTTATTGAGTGATGTAAAAAAACGATGGATATATCTGACAAAATAATCTACTCGGATGATTTATGATCCCAAGAATCTTCCTTTGATAAGACATTATCTATATTTCCAGATTTGATAATTTTTATATAGACATTTCTAATTCGACTAATCACCATTCTTACAGAATCTATTGCTTCTAGCTCTGTATATCCATCATGTACTGTCAAGCGCCGCAAACAATGCCCGTAGAGAGTATGTAAATTAGTCGCCAATTCACCGTTCAAATCCAGTCCGGTATCCAATGTTTTTAAAATTGAAATACATTGAACTCTTATTGGAAGTGCATCGTTAAGGCGACCATCCATAATGCAGGCTTGCAAGCGTTCAATATTTTGTAAAAACCTCTTATAGAGCGCAAGTACTGCCCTGATTTGCTTGGGTAGGGTTTCTATTTCAGATTCATCAAAAACAATATCTTCTTCAGCAACGATTTGGAGGGTGGCCTGGCGCCCAAAGTGTAAAACCTTAGTGCCTTTTTTCATGAATAATCTCAGCCTGAGCACCAATTATTTATAGTTAACATTATTCTGTCTCCTTATACGCTAATTATATAAACGATCCAAAAACAGACAACAATTAAAGATCAAAAAGATTCTTGCGCTCACTTGGAAAAAAACGTTTACCTAGCTACAAATATTACTGCCTGCAAGATAGAATAGTTAATGAGATAATATGCAGAACAATAAATTTGACAAAACAATATTATTCCTAAAAAATTTAATCTGAATTATCTTTTTGCTCGTCCCTAGATTCTTGATCTCCAAGTGAATACAAATTAACCCTGCCTGGACCTTTAATATCATTTTGAGGCACTTGCAGGCCTATGCAAGAATAGTGATTGATAATAATTGGGCCTGTTAAATTTAACGTAGCCTTGGTCGGCTCACCAAGTGGTATCGTCACTGTTACAAGAATCGCAGCATCATTCAAATCTTTGATCTGCAGCAGAGATTTTTCAGCCTCATTAACTTGGGGAACGAAGTCGTCTAAAAAACACCTTGGATCTGTTACCAGCAACCCAAGTTGAGGATTTTGAACACTCTGCAGAACAAGAAGTGGGGCTCCTGGTTTGATCTGCAAGAGAACGAACCGATGCTCTCCCTCAAAACCGACGAGTCCCCGTGGAAATTCGATGAATTTAGTCGGATCCACGTTCCTTTTACCCAGACGAGTGTCGATTTCTATTGTTGTTTTTTCTTGTTCCATAAATTTGCAGCCACCATGAGATCTTCAGTGCTAGCGGCAAGCGCCTGTTGATTTTCCTCTATCACGCGTTTGTACACTTCTTCACGATAGACGGTCATTTCAGCAGGGACTTGTAAACCAAGCTTGATTTGCTTGCCCTGCATACCGAGCACGGTAATGCGGATATCGTCTCCCAGGTACAAACTTTCACCTGGCCTACGTGTCAATATCAGCATGACTTTTCCTTGACACTCCCCCAACAAAAAATGAGGGATTCTTAAGAAGTGCCATGTTGTAAACACGACACCAGTTATCCAAGGGCAAAAACCCCTTATGCAAGATTTTTATATTGACTTAGGTTTATAGTTTATAAAAAGGAAGGCTCCAATTTAGATAACAAAAACATTAGAATAATTCGAAGGCGAAAATAAACTAATTATGTTTACTAAAGGAAAAATAGCTAGGAAAAGGATTTTTAAACTTAAAATTAGTTGGTTAACTTTACTATTTACTCTTTTAAAAATAGATGCTAACAAAATATCATCAAAATGACATGAATTCAAACTAGCAGCCATCAAGAAAATTCGTAAATATTAGAGATAGTTAGCCAAACTTAAATTTAAAATGCGAGACGCTGATTGCAAAACAGTTTGGTAAGTTATTTGCTGCTGCTGCATCTTGACCAGCAATTCCGTCAAATCGATATCTTCGATATAACTTAAGCGCTCGCTGATATCTAGCTTTTGCGACGTGAGAACATCATACGCAACATCGACCCGATTCTCAAGTCCCCCAACCTTAGTCGATTGCGTTAAGATGTGCTCCTCGGCCTTGGTCAGACCTACCAATGTTTCCTGGCAGCCGTTCTGATTATTGGTTTCCAGGTAGGCGATAAAATTGCCGACTATTTCAAATAAGTTGTTATTGGGATCAACAAAGGCATCGCTTGTTCCGTCAGTTTTTAAACACTTTTCAGTCTTATCCCATTCTGGTGTCCGACCGTGGAAAACAGGCTTGCCATCATAAACGCCACCAAAAATCTCTTTACCCACGCCGTTGACGGTTATATAGGTGCCCTTCATGATCTCATACTCAAGATTGGCATCCTCAGGATGGATCATCACTTGAGCGTCGGCTGGAATAGTCACTGAAGAGGCAGCTGTTGACGAGCTATCCGAGTCATCGGATGGAATTGTTAGATCCAAATAACCTTCAGGCAAGGGCAAACGCAAACTAGTTCCGGATGTAGGGATACTACCTTTTGTTTGCACCCAATTCATGCCATTATCTGTGCTGTACGACCATTTAAAAGACGTGACTGTGGAGCTGTCTGATGAAGTTGTAGAACTAGCCGGAAAAGTTACCTCGTCATCAAAACGTACTAAAGTATTTCCGCTAAAAGTACCTTGCGCGTTGATATCTATTGCAACCCCTTTAAATCCCATTGTTGTAATTTTTATCTCATCGTTAACATCGCCTTGATAAATTGCTGTTGGATGAATATATACAGTATGTTGATCAGAGCTGACCCCTTCTTTACTTTCATCAACTTGTGAGAGTGTAATTTTTTCTGCGGCATCAGTACTAACTTTAACGGTTACGCCATCAAAATCCATTATATAATACGTGCTGGTACTATCAGTACTTACTACACCTTCATGCCAATTCTCGCCACCATCTTTTGTCCAACGATATTTTAAAGCCGTATCACTAGCTAAGTTTTTAAATGTTGCAGAACTATCTGGTAACATTTGAAAAGCAATTGTTGAATCAGAATTACCTTCAATTACGTAATTACCAAGAGCTATCTGATTATTCCAAGATTCATCTTTGCTCAAAAGCGACAGTCCCTCTTGGAAGGCAGGTTGGTCATACTTATGTCCAGCAAAGAGGCTCTTACCATCAAATTCCGTGTTGGCCAAATTGAGCAGAGAACCAAACTGCTGTCTAACCTGATAGGCAATCTGCTGCCGCTGTTCAGCGGTATATGTTCCTGTTGACGCTTGCTCCGCCAACTCTTTGATGCTTGTGATGACAGTTGGCAGCTGAGTAGACAAGACGCTATCTTCAAGCTTAAGCCAACCCTTGGCAGTATCGCAATTGGCCCGGAGCTGTTCATTATACGATTGTGTATTGCGTAAATTAAGTATGTTATATGTTGCAGCTGGATCATCCGAAGGCGTATTCACCTTCTTCTGGGTTGAACCCTGCTCAGCGCTATTCATGTAAGCGCCAAGGGAAGTCTGCATCTGATTCACATAATTTCCATAAATCATGCCCTGGGTAATGCGAATGGCCATCGGAAATCTCCCACTATTGCTTTAAACCTATTAATACACCCATCATTTCATCGGCTGTGGTTATCAACTTGGCTGCGGCTTTGTACGCTGATTGGTACTTGACGAGATTTGTCATTTCTTCGTCCAAGTTCACGCCTGACACCGATAACTTCCGTTCATACAACGCATCTGACAAAGTCTGGTGATAAGCTTGATTGGTTTCACTGTGCAGCTTATCAGATCCTACCGTCGAGACTAAGGCAGCATAGTACTCAGACAAAGTTTGGTTGGATGTTTTCCAAAAAGTCCTGATAGTCACATCTTTATTGGCCAAGGCCCCGATGGCTGTGGCGATGGTGTTATCACCTTCGTTCACTTCGTAGCCACCGTTGACACGACCGCTGCTGACCTTGGTATAATCATTTGCAATATCCGTGCTAAGGGCAAGACTTGCCGCCGAAGTACCGCTAAAAAATGTGTTCAGCCCCAATGCGGCCAAAAGACCTGTGGTATCCTCTCCGAAAACAAAGGCCACGTTCGAAAAGTTACTAGTATCTATACTCAACAGAACCTTGTTGTCTTGCACTACCGGTTGATTAAAAACTGGATTTGTCGATGTCGTTCCATCTGTATAGTGAATTTTTACATCGTCTAGGGCATTAAGCACTTTTTCGATAGAATGTGTGGAAGGATCAAAATTTTCTTCTGAACCAAAATCAAGCTGTCCTGTACCTAAATATTCGTTAGTTTGTGTATCATAAAAATAAAAATTGACATTTCCAGTCTGCATATCTTTATACCAAGTATTACCCGACGTAGCTTCACCTAACGGTTGGCTTGCGCGTACATCACTAGCAACCCATTCATCGCTAATTTTAGTAACATCAGGAATTTGAATCTGACCTTGAACATTAGTCAGCTTGGTTAAGCCAGATCCTTGGCTATGGAGCCTATTGACTTGCCAAATGAGTGAGCTTGACAAAGCATCAAGTTCATCCAAATATCGGCCACAGCAATCATCACGAATTCCAAAATAAGCAGCAAGCTTACCGCCAGTCACGCGATTTGTGTTATCAGATCCAGTTAATGTCACTTGTGGAGTCACATTTTCAGGTCCTAACGTTGGCTCAATCCAGTACAAACTCTTTTTTGGCGTAATTTCAAAACGATCGCCAATAGTTAAATTAGTATCACTATCAAATGTCACTGCGATATCTTTAACTGTAGTTGTAACTCCTGCTTCAATCTTCCATTCTTGATCGGTTCCATCGTCATTCTTAATCCAAGTATTTCCGCCGTCTAATGATGCTCTAAAATATGGAACTTGTGTAGTAGATCCACCTGAAGTTTCAGTCTTATAAAATGCTTCTAATGTATACTCAAAATCATCTGATCCTGCATATTCAACTTTACCATTATAAGTTGAATCACCCATAAGATGATTGGATGCAATTGGTGGTACATCTGTAATTGAACCAGAAGCACTTTGATAAACATTCTTTTGAGAATCAAAAGCAAGTTCATATTTTGTTTGACCATCAACTAATGGTTGACCAGTCTTTAACTGCACATGATAGCTACCAGCACCGCTATCAATAGTTGTAACATCAATTAATGTAGCTAACTCTTCAATCAAAAGATCACGTTGATCATATAAGGCATTCGGACTGTAGTCAGGAGTTTTCATAGCCATGTCAATTTGATAATTTAACTTAGCTATGCCATCGCTAATCTCATTAACACGATTAACAGTCTTATCAATATATATATTCATTTCATCCTGAACAGCCTTAACTGAATTATTTATGCTTGAGAACATATCGTCAAGCATCTGGCCATAATTCAGTACACTTGTTCTAACAGCAGGATCTTCAGGCGTTAATGCTAATTTTTGCCAAGCATTAAAAAATTTATTGATTGTATCGTTTAATCCTGTGGTATTGGATTCATTGAAAATTGATTCCAATGTTTCCATGATATTATCATATTCTGTCCATCTGGACGATAGTGTTGACTCACCTATATAACTATCTTCCAAAAATTTATCAAAATAACGTAAGATTTGTTCAGCATTAGCACCTAAGCCTACTTCACCGGCATAAGTTGTAATGGCTGGAGCTTCATTTTGAACAACATACCGCCTGGAATATCCCGCAGTATCTGCATTGGCTATATTGTCACCGGTAACGGAGACCCAAGCTTGCGCACTTGTCAGGGCGGATTTTCCAATCGACAATAAATTACTTAACATTTTCTATAACCTCCCCGAAATTAACGCACCTTGCGCAGCTACTTTCCGCATCGCGCCCCTGCGCCCATAAACAACTGTATTTTCCGGAACAACATGTTTGAAAAGCGTCTGCAAACTCTTCTCATTCTGATCCAAAAGGGCCAATGACAATTGACTGTTCAAACTAGCCTGGAAAGAGGCTTTCTGTTCATTCTTATCAATCAATTGGGCTATCGTAAGCACTTTTTCTTGTTCGTCGGCTGGCAAATCTTTGGCATATTCGCGCAAGCGCTGCCCCTTAAGGCGCTCCATAACAAACTCTTTTTCATTGACCAGCTGACGAATCAATTCTTGAATGGAAAATTCACAACTGGCAACCACATCCATCTTGCGCTCACAAATAAGGCTATACTCTTCTCTTAATAGATCCCTAAGCAACTCTAGCCCTCTGGCTTGCCGAACTAAACTTGTATAGATGAGCTGATACATTTCTGACCTCATGCCTACGAAAAATAATTGATC